>NZ_JBHSQJ010000061.1:0-54748 GCF_042658505.1 Streptacidiphilus monticola
TCGCGGAGGTTCGACCCGTTGATCGGGGACGGACCTCCCACGGTGGTGGGCTGCTCGCGGTGGGGGCACCTCCCGCCCGAAGGGTGGGGGATCCTCGCGCCCCTGGCGGGGGCTGCAACTACTTCTTTCGTGCAGCGCGCTTCTTCGGGGCCGGGGCGGGGGCGTCGGAGACGCGGTCGCCGAGGATGTCCCGGAGGAACTTGCCCGTGTGGCTCTCCCCCACCGCCGCGACCTGTTCGGGGGTTCCCTCCGCGACGACCATGCCGCCGCCGGAGCCGCCCTCGGGGCCCATGTCGATGACCCAGTCCGCGGTCTTGATGACATCCAGGTTGTGCTCGATGACGATCACCGAGTTCCCCTTGTCCACCAGCCCGGTCAGCATGGCGATCAACTTGCTGATGTCCTCGAAGTGCAGACCCGTCGTCGGCTCGTCCAGCACGTAGATGGTCCGGCCGTTCGAACGCTTCTGCAGTTCGCTCGCCAGCTTCACGCGCTGGGCCTCGCCGCCGGACAGGGTCGTGGCCGACTGCCCGAGCCGGACGTAGCCGAGACCGACGTCGACCAGCGTCTTCAGGTAGCGCGCGATCGCGGGGACCGCCTCGAAGAACGAGAGCGCCTCCTCGATCGGCATGTCCAGCACCTCGGCGATGGACTTCCCCTTGTAGTGGACGTCCAGCGTCTCCCGGTTGTACCGGGCGCCGTGGCAGACCTCGCAGGGGACGTACACGTCGGGCAGGAAGTTCATCTCGATCTTGATCGTGCCGTCGCCCGCGCAGTTCTCGCAGCGGCCGCCCTTGACGTTGAACGAGAAGCGCCCCGGCAGGTAGCCCCGGACCTTCGCCTCCGTGGTCTCCGCGAAGAGCTTGCGGACGTGGTCGAAGACGCCCGTGTACGTGGCCGGGTTGGACCGCGGGGTGCGGCCGATCGGCGACTGGTCCACGTGCACGACCTTGTCCACCAGGTCCGTGCCGGTGACCCGGGTGTGCCGGCCGGGGACGGACTTCGCCCCGTTCAACTCCCGTGCCAGATGGGTGTAGAGGATGTCGTTGACCAACGTGGACTTGCCGGATCCGGACACCCCGGTGACCGCCGTGAACAGGCCCAGCGGGAAGCTGACGTCCACGTCCTTGAGGTTGTGCTCACGGGCGCCGTGCACGGTGATCTGGCGCTTCCGGTCCCGCTCCCGCCGCTGGGCCGGGACCGGGATCGACCTCCGGCCGGACAGGTACGCGCCGGTCAGCGACTCCTCGTTGGCCAGCAGCTCCTCGCGCGAACCCGAGTGCACCACCTTGCCGCCGTGCTCGCCGGCGCCGGGGCCGATGTCGACGACCCAGTCCGCCGTGCGGATGGTGTCCTCGTCGTGCTCGACGACGATCAGCGTGTTGCCGAGGTCGCGCAGCCGGACCAGAGTCTCGATGAGCCGGTGGTTGTCCCGCTGGTGCAGGCCGATGGACGGCTCGTCCAGCACGTAGAGCACGCCCACCAGGCCGGAGCCGATCTGCGTCGCCAGCCGGATGCGCTGGGCCTCGCCGCCCGACAGGGTGCCCGCCGCGCGGTTCAGTGACAGGTAGTCAAGACCCACGTCCACGAGGAATCGCAGCCGCTCGTTGACCTCCTTGAGCACCCGCTCGGCGATGGTCTTCTCACGGGCGTTCAGCTCCAGGGCGCCGAGGAACTCGGCGCAGTCGCTGATCGACATGGACGAGACGTCGGCGATGGACTTCCCGGCCACGGTGACCGCGAGCACGATCGGCTTGAGCCGGGTGCCGCGGCAGGCGGGACAGGCCGTCTCGCGCATGTAGCCCTCGAAGCGCTCGCGCGCGCTGTCGCTCTCGGCCTCCGCGTGCCGGCGCTGGACGAAGGGGACCGCGCCCTCGAAGCCCGTGGTGTACGAGCGCTCGCGGCCGTAGCGGTTGGTGAACTTCACCTCGATCTGCGTCCGGTGCCCGTACAGCAGCGCCTTCTTGGCGCGCGCGGGCAGGCCGGCCCAGGGGATGTCGGTGCGGAAGCCCAGCTCCTTGCCGAGGGCCCGGATCAGGCGCAGGTGGTAGTCCTTGATGTGCCCGTGCGACCAGGGGTGGATGGCACCGTCCTCAAGAGTCTTCTCCTCGTCGGGGACGATCAGCTCCGCGTCCACCTCCATCCGCATGCCGATGCCGGTGCACTCGGGGCAGGCGCCGAAGGGCGAGTTGAAGGAGAAGGAGCGCGGCTCCAGCTCCTCGAACGACAGGTCGTCGTAGGTGCAGTAGAGGTGCTCCGAGTACATCCGCTCGCGCTCGGGGTCGTCGGCGGGGAGGTCGACGAAGTCGAGGATCACGGTGCCGCCGGAGAGGCCGAGCGCGGTCTCCACCGAGTCGGTCAGCCGGCGCTGGGCGGAGGCCTTGACCGTGAGGCGGTCCACGACCACCTCGATGGTGTGCTTCTCCTGCTTCTTGAGCGTCGGCGGCTCGGTCAGCTGGACCGTCTCGCCGTCCACCCGGGCGCGGGCGTAGCCCTTGGTCTGCAGGTCGGCGAAGAGGTCGACGAACTCGCCCTTGCGGCCGCGGACGAGCGGGCTGAGGATCTGGAAGCGGGTGCCCTCGGGCAGCTCCAGCACCTTGTCGACGATCTGCTGCGGCGACTGCCGGGCGATCGGACGACCGCACTCCGGGCAGTGCGGATGGCCGATGCGGGCGAAGAGGAGCCGCAGGTAGTCGTAGACCTCGGTGATGGTGCCGACGGTGGAGCGCGGGTTGCGCGAGGTGGACTTCTGGTCGATGGAGACGGCCGGGGACAGGCCCTCGATGAAGTCCACGTCGGGCTTGTCCATCTGGCCCAGGAACTGCCGGGCGTACGAGGACAGCGACTCCACATAGCGTCGCTGGCCCTCGGCGAAGATCGTGTCGAAGGCGAGGGACGACTTGCCGGAGCCGGAGAGGCCGGTGAACACGATGAGCGAGTCGCGGGGCAGGTCGAGCGAGACGTTCTTCAGGTTGTGCTCGCGAGCACCGCGGACGATGAGGCGGTCTGCCACGCTTCTGCGCCTTCCGTTGGGCAGGGGTGAGTCGGGCGGTCCGGGACGGGGCGATCCCGGGCCGCCCGACGATTCGGGGGCGACGCGGGAGAGACGGGTCCGTACCGACTCTCCATCGTAAGGAACGGGTCCGACAATCCCCGGCGCCGCAGAGACTCTATGGGAGCACGTGTTCGATTTTCCAGGCAATGCAGACAGCTCACCCGATCGAGTGACACTCTGGCGCGGGCACCTTCACCGCGGCCGACTCGTCCGTTGGTAACGAGGGGACCCGCCCCCGCGTCACGCAGACCGCGGACGCAGCAGGCAGCAGCAGGAGATCAGGAGTCGACCGCATGACCACCGTTTCCGAAGACCTCGCGGCGCTGGCCGAGAGCACTCACCGGCTGATGGACACGCTGGAGGCGATGCGCCCCGAGCAGGTGGCCGAGCCCTCGCAGCTGCCCGGCTGGACCCGGGGGCATGTGATCGCCCACCTCGCCCGGAACGCGGACGCGCTGTCCAACCTGCTGATCGGCGCCCGCCTCGGCGAGCGCCGGGCGATGTATCCCTCCCCCGAGGCGCGCGAGCGGGACATCGAGACGGGCTCGAAGCGGCCGCTGGACGAGCAACTGGACGACCTGCGGTCGGCGTGCGGGCGCTTCGTGGAGTCGGTGAGCCTGGTCCCGGAGTCGGGCTGGGACTTCCTGGTCCCGCACCGGACCGGCCCGGACTTCGCGGTGCGGACGGTCCCGCACAAGCGGATCAAGGAGGTCGAGTACCACCACGTCGACCTGGGCCTGGGCTACCGCCCGAAGGACTGGCCCGCGGACTTCGTGGCCGAGGAGCTCGCGGAACTGCTCGCGCGCTACGAGAAGGACGACCGCTTCCCCGCAATGCTGCTGACGGACGCCGCGAGCGGAGCGGAGCACCGGATCGGCGGCGAGGGCGGCGCGCCCGAGCGGATCGCGGGAGCCCCCGCGGACCTGCTGGCCTGGCTCTCCGGCCGGTCTTCCGGCGAGGGCCTCAGCGTCCCGCCCGCGGCACTTCCGCCCGTGCCCCCGATGCTGTAGGAACTGCGCGAGCAACCCACCACCCGGGGAGGTTCGGCTCCACCGACGGGACGGACCTCCGTGGGTGGATGGTTGCTCGCGCAGTTCCTCGCGCCCTGCGGGGCTAGTCTGAGTGCATGACTTACCACGGTGCGGTGAAGGTCGGCGGGACGCCGGACGTGCGGGAGCTGCCGCTGCTCATGATCACGAAGATCGCGGTGGGCCCCATGAACAACAACGCCTACCTGCTCCGCTGCCGCCGCACCGACGCCCAACTGCTCATCGACGCCGCCGCCGACCCGGAGACCCTGCTGGAGTCCGTCGGCGACCGGCTCGACCTGGTCGTCACCACGCACCGGCACCACGACCACTGGGGCGCCCTGCACGAGGTCGTCCGGGCCACCGGGGCCCGCACCGCCGCCGGCCGCATCGACGCCGACGGCATCGACGTCCCCACGGACGTCCTGCTGGACGACGGGGACCGGATCACCTTCGGGGACGTCACGCTGACGGTCCGTCACCTCGTCGGCCACACCCCCGGCGCCATCGTGCTGCTGTACGACGACCCCAAGGGCCACCCCCACCTCTTCACCGGGGACTGCCTCTTCCCCGGCGGCATCGGGAACACCTGGGGCGACCCGCACGCCTTCCGGTCGCTCTTCCACGACGTGGAGTCCAAGCTCTTCTCCCCGTTGCCGGACGAGACCTGGGTCTACCCGGGGCACGGCGACGACACCACCCTGGGCACCGAGCGCCCGCACCTGCGCGAGTGGTTCGACCGGGGCTGGTAGTCCACCTCGGCGGCAAGCGGAACGACCGGTTCACGTCAGGGCTTTGACGTTCTCTTACCTTTCGCCCCACACGCCCGTGGAAGCCTGCTGCGCATGTCGAGCGCACAACTGCAGGAACGGCCGCTGGGCCGCAGGGCCGCCCGCCGGGTCGGTCTGACCAAGGTCCCCCAGGTGACCGCCGCCTTCTGGATCACGAAGGTCCTGACCACGGGCATGGGGGAGGCCGCCTCCGACTACCTCGGCCACACCCTGGACCAGGTGGTCGCCGTCGGAATCGGGGCGCTGCTCTTCGCCGCCGCCCTGGTCGCCCAGTTCTCCGTGAAGCGGTACATCGCGGGGGTGTACTGGACCGCCATCGTCATGGTGAGCGTCTTCGGCACGATGGCCGCCGACGCGCTCCACGTCGGGCTCGGCGTCCCCTACACCGTCTCGACCGCGTTCTTCCTGGTCGTCCTCGGCGCCGTCTTCGCCGTCTGGTACGCCGTCGAGCGGACGCTGTCGATCCACAGCATCAACACCCCGCGCCGCGAACTCTGGTACTGGCTCACGGTGGTGACCACCTTCGCGCTGGGCACCGCCGCGGGCGACCTGACCGCCGGCACGCTGGGCTGGGGCTACCTCGCCTCGGGCGTGGTCTTCGCGGTGGTCATCGCCGTTCCGGCGCTCGCCCACTGGAAGCTGGGGCTGAACGCCGTCTTCGCCTTCTGGTTCGCCTACATCGTCACCCGTCCGCTCGGGGCGTCCTTCGCGGACTGGATGGCCGCGCCCCACGAGCACACCGGTCTGGGCTGGGGCTACGGTCCGGTGACCGCGGTGTGGACGGTGCTCATCGTGCTCTTCGTGCTGCTGCAGCGCCGCTCGGCGGACTGAACCGCGGCTCCTGACGCACCGTCAGCAGGCCCTGGCGACAGCCGTCTTGAGCCGTCCGAGGGAAACATCGCCGTCCGCGTGCATGACTTCCGCCTGACGGGTCACACGCCCTTTCGAGGCCGGCCCCGGCGCACCACCAGCCCCCCAAGGCGCCGGGCCCGGCCCTTTCGTGTCCGGCCCCGGCGGCCTGCCCCGGCCGTCGGCTCAGACCGCCGACAGGGTCACCGTGAAGACGGTCCGTCCGGGAGCGCTGCTCACTTCGACGGCGCCGCCGTGCGCGGTGACGACGGCCTGCACGATGGACAGGCCCAGCCCGGTCGAGCCGGTGGCGCGGGCGCGGCCCCGGTCGCCGCGCACGAAGCGCTGGAAGACCTGCGGCAGCAGCTCCGCCGCGATGCCCGGCCCGGTGTCGGCCACGGCCAGCCGGACCCGGTCGCCCTCCTGCCCGACCGAGACGGTCACCGAGGTGCCCTCCGGCGTGTGGCTGCGGGCGTTGGCCAGCAGGTTGGCGAGCACCTGCCGCAGCCGGTCCGCGTCGCCGAGGACCAGCACCGGCTCCTCGGGGAGCTCCAACTGCCAGCGGTGGCCCGGTCCCGCGGCCCGGGCGTCGGTGACGGCGTCGAGCACCAGCCGGGTCAGGTCCACCTCCTCGGCGGCGAGCGGGCGGCCCGCGTCGAGCCGGGCCAGCAGCAGCAGGTCGTCCACGATGGCGCCCATCCGCTGCGACTCGGCGTCGATCCGGCGCAGCGAGTGCCGCACCGGGTCGGGGACCGGGCCGGGGTGACGGAGCGCCAGTTCCGCATGACCGCGCACCGCAGCGACCGGGGTGCGCAGCTCGTGGCTGGCGTCGGCGGCGAAGCCGCGCAGCCGCTCCTCGACGGAGTGGCGCTTGGCCAGCGCGTCGCCGACATGGCCCAGCAGCCGGTTCAGGGCCAGGCCGACCCGGCCCACCTCGGTGTCCGGGTCCTCGTCCGGCACCCGTTCGGAGAGCGCGACGGCGCCGGTGGCCAGCGGCAGGCCGCTGACCCGGGTCGCGGTGGCGACCACGCGGTCGAGCGGACGCAGCGCGAAGCGCACCCAGAGCCAGCCGGCGACCGCGGTGGTCGCGAACGCCACGGCGAAGATGAGGAGTTCGACCCGGACCACGCGGTCCACGGTCTCCTTGACGCCGCGCAGCGGCGCGCCGGTCACCAGCACGTCGCGGTCTCGTCCGGCGAAGGCGCGCAGCCGGTACCAGCCCAGGGAGCTGAGCTCGACACTGCGTCCGGAGCCGCCGGGGGTGAGCGCGGCGAGCGCGGCCCGGTCGGCGTCGCTGAGCTTGGGGACGTCGTCCGTGTCGGTGGTCCGGGTGTCGTCCGCGTCGCCGTCGACCAGGCCGCACACGGTGACCTGGCCGCCGGAGAGCCGGGCGCCGAAGGTGCCCGGGGAGACCGCCCGGGTGTCGCCCCCGTGCTCCAGGCTGAGCGGGTAGCGCACGCCGTTGTCGGCCAGCCGCTGGTCCACGCCCTGGACCAGGAAGTGCTCGACGAAGCCCACGGTGGCGAAGCCGACCCCGGCGCAGGTGACCACGAGCAGCGCCAGCAGGCCGGCGATCAGCCGTTCGCGCAGGGTCCGCACCGGGCGCAGCAGCCGCCTCACGCCGGGGCCTTGAGGACGTAGCCGGCCCCGCGCACGGTGTGGATCAGCGGGGTGCGTCCGTGGTCGATCTTCTTGCGCAGGTAGCTGATGTAGAGCTCGACCACGTGCGCCTGGCCGCCGAAGTCGTAGGACCAGACGGCGTCGAGGATCTGCGCCTTGCTCAGCACCTGGCGCGGATGCTGCAGCAGGTAGCGCAGCAGGGCGAACTCGGTGGGGCTGAGGTCGATCAACTCCCCGCCGCGGGTGACCTCGTGGCTCTGCTCGTCCAGCAGCAGGTCGGCCAGGGCGAGGGTGTGCTCGGAGGCGACCGGCGGCGTCGGCGCGGCCCGGCGCAGCAGGCTGCGCAGCCGCAGCACCACCTCGGCCAGGCTGTACGGCTTGGTGACGTAGTCGTCGCCGCCGGCGGCCAGGCCGGCGATCCGGTCCTCCAGCGCGTCCCGCGCGGTGAGGAAGAGGACCCGCACCTCGGGCCGGTCGGCGTGGATCCGGCGCAGCACCTCGACTCCGTCCAGGTCCGGCAGCATGACGTCGAGGACGACGGCGTCCGGCCGCCAGGCCGAAGCCTCGGCGACGGCCTCCGCGCCGGTGCCGGCACCCCGGGCCTCCCAGCCCTCGTAGCGCAGGGCGCCGCAGAGGACCTCGACGAGGTCCGGTTCGTCGTCCACCACCAGGACGCGCCAGGGGGTGCTGTTGTCGCCGTTCATGCAGGCCATTGTGCTGAACGGAATGAGAATGCCATGAGATCTCCGTCCCTCCGGGACGCCGGGCTCGCCCGGCCGCACGGCGCTGACCTGCGCCGATGCGGCACGACGGGAGGGATTCCGGGTGCCTGCTCAGAGCGAACTGAGAGCTGGCGGTGTCACTGTCGCTCACATGTCCACCGTCACCACCCGCCGCGCACACCGTGCTCCCGCTCCGCCGGGACGCCTCCGGCCGCCCGCGGACACCGTGCCCGCCCTGGCCCTCGCCGCGATCCTGCTCGGCGGCCTGATACCGGTCGCCCTCTGGTGGGACGGCGAGCTGGGCGTGCTGGGCCTGGACGGCTGGCTCACCAACGCCGGGCGGATCGCCGGCCTGCTGGCCGGCTACGCGGCCCCCGTGCTGATCGTGCTGATGTCCCGGATTCCCTTCCTGGAGCGCAACGTCGGCTCGGACCGGCTGGCCCGCTGGCACGCCGCGGGCGGCCGCTGGATGACCTGCCTGGTCCTGGTGCACGTGCTGACGATCGTCTGGGGCTACTCGCTGACGGCGCACCAGAACGTGGTCGCCGAGGGCTGGGACGTCGTCTTCCACTACCCGGACATGATCAAGGCGACGCTGGGCACGCTGCTGCTCTTCGCCGTGGGCATCGTGTCCGCCAGGGCCGCGCGCAAGCGGGTCAGCTACGAGGTCTGGTACTACCTCCACCTCGGCACCTACGTCGCCATCGCGCTGACCTTCGCCCACGCCATCAGCAACGGTGCGGAGCTGGGCGACGGCAAGGGCCGCGCCTTCTGGTACCTGCTGTACTTCGGCTGCGCGGCGCTGGTCGCCTGGTTCCGGCTGCTGCGGCCGTGGCTGCTGGACCGGCGGCACCGGCTCACGCTGGCCGAGGTGCGCGCCGAGGGCCCGGGCGTGGTCTCCCTGTTCCTGACGGGCCGTCGGCTGGACGAGCTCGGCGCGGAGCCGGGCCAGTTCTTCCGGCTGCAGTTCCAGGCGCCAGGACTGCGCTGGGTGTCCCACCCCTACTCGCTGTCGGCCCCGCCGACCGCCCACTACCTGCGGTTCACGGTCAAGGACCTGGGCGACCACAGCGCTGCGGTGGCCGCGCTGCGTCCCGGGACCAAGGTCCGGGCGGAGGGCCCGTACGGCGCGTTCACGGCACGCCGCCGCCGCGCCCGCGAGGTGCTGCTGGTCGCCGCGGGCGTCGGCATCACGCCGCTGCGGGCCCTGTTCGAGACGATCCCCGCCGGGGCGGGCGAGCTGACCCTGCTCTACCGGGCCAGCGACGCAGGAGACCTGGTGTTCCGTCAGGAACTTGAGCAGATCGCCGCGCAGCGCGGGGCCAGGCTGCACTACCTGGTCGGCCGCCGGTCCGAGGTCGGCGACCCGTTGACCGCGGAGTCGCTGTCCCGGCTGGTACCGGGCCTGTCCCGGCACGACGTCTACCTGTGCGGTCCGGAGCGGATGGCCGAACAGACGGTCCGCGCGCTGCGCGCCGCGGGCGTCCCCCGCCACCGCATCCACCACGAGTCCTTCGCCTTCTGAGCGCCTTCCGAGGAGAACATCCATGCGTCGCGCCGTCGTCACCACAGCGGCCACCGCAGCGGGCATCGTCATGCTGCTGTCCATGAAGCCCCACGGCACCGAGCTGGGCGGCTCCACCGCCCTGGGCTCCACCGGCTCGGGCACCGGAACCGCGGCCGGCTCCGGAAGCGGGGCCGCCTCGACGCCCAGCGCCGGCGCCTCGTCCGGGACGAGCGCCGGGACGAGCGCCGGAACGGGCTCCGGGAGCGCTTCCGGGAGCGGGAAGACCTCGGCCCCCGGCACCGGCTCGGGTTCCTCCTCGTCCTCCTCCGCGACGCGAACGGTCACCGGCGACTCCGTCGACACCCGCTGGGGACCGGTCCAGGTGCAGCTGACCATGCAGGGCAAGAAGATCACCAAGGTCGACGTGGTCCAGTACCCGCAGAACAACCGCAAGGACGAGGAGATCAACAGCTACGCGCTGCCCGTCCTCACCCAGGAGACCCTCTCCGCCCAGAACGCCGACATCCAGGCGGTCAGCGGGGCGACCGTCACCAGCGACGGCTACATCCAGTCGCTGCAGAGCGCCCTCGACAAGAGCTGACCAGAAGCTGACCGGACCAGAACTGAGAGGCGGAAGCTGATGCTGCGTCACGCGGAGCACGTCATGGGCACGGTCTTCTCCTTCGCCGTGCGCGACGCCGACGACCGGACCCCCGCCGCGCTCGACGCCGCCGTCGCCCGCCTCCACGAGCTGGACCGCCGCTTCTCGCCGTTCCGCCCCGACAGCGACGTGAGCCGGGTGAATGCCGGGGAGTTGACGCCGGATCAGGCGCGCGGCGAGCTCGCGCAGGTACTGGCCCGCTGCCGCGAGACCGCCGCCCAGACCGACGGCTTCTTCACCGAGCGCCCCGACGGTCGCACCCTCGACCCGAGCGGGTGGGTCAAGGGCTGGGCCGTCGCCGAGGCGTCGCGGATCCTGGCCGAGGCAGGTTCCGCGGACCACTGCGTCGGTGGCGGTGGCGACCTGCAGACTCTGGGCGGGCCCTGGCGCATCGGCATCGCCGATCCGGAGGACGCCGGACGGCTCAAGGCCGTCGTCGAGGGAAGCGGGCTCGCCGTGGCCACCTCGGGCACGGGTGAGCGCGGGGCGCACATCACCGACCCGCACACCGGCCGCCCCGTGCACGGCGGTTGGCTCTCGCTGACCCTCGTCTCCGAGACCGCCGGCGTCGCCCGGACGGACGCCTGGGCCACCGCCGTCTTCGCCATGGGCCCCGAGCGCGGCTTCCGCTGGGCCCACCGCCGCCCGGAGGTGGAGGCCCTGGCCGTCCTGCCGGACGGCTCGCTGCGCTGCACGCCGGGGTTTCCCCGGTACCTCGCAGACACCGCGACCGCGGACCCCGGGACGTACCACGCCCCCGCACCGGCAGGCGGTACGGGGGCGTAGGCCCTCTTCGGGAGACTCCCGCCGGGCGGGATTCCGGAACAGGGCCTGCCGTCGCGAGCGAGCCGCGGCTCAGATGATGGTGATGTTCTCCGCCTGGGGGCCCTTCTGGCCCTGCGTGACGTCGAACTCGACCTTCTGGCCCTCGAGCAGCTCACGGAAGCCCTGGGCGTTGATGTTGGAGTAGTGGGCGAAGACGTCGGCGCCGCCGCCGTCCTGCTCGATGAAGCCGAAGCCCTTCTCCGCGTTGAACCACTTGACGGTACCGGTGGCCATAACCTGTCTCTCTCCTGTCGGTCGTGCAAGGCGAGACGCTACACGTTTCGCGATCATTCCGACGCGAGGCGCGCGTATCGGGGTGAACTGGCGTGTCGCGCGGGGCCGGTTTCCTGTAGGGTTTGAGTAGTTGCAGTCGTGGTTCCCTGAGCAGTGCCGCCCGTGATCGCGATCACGGGCGTTCGTGTTTTCTGAGGACTTCTCAGGTCCGGCCTCCGGACCAGGGTGATCATTTCGGCGACGTTCCACCGAATTACACCCCGTCAGAAGGAGGGCACCATGGCCACCGGTACCGTGAAGTGGTTCAACGCCGAGAAGGGCTTCGGCTTCATCGAGCAGGACGGCGGCGGCGCCGACGTCTTCGCCCACTACTCCAACATCGCCGCGCAGGGCTTCCGTGAGCTCTTCGAGGGCCAGAAGGTCGAGTTCGACGTCACGCAGGGCCAGAAGGGCCCGCAGGCCGAGAACATCCGGGTCATCTGAACCCGTTGACCAAGCGGCGGAGCCCCCGTTCCCGGACCGGGAACGGGNTCAGCGCTCCCCACGGTACCGGGGACCGCCCATGAGGAAGAGCAGCAGGCCCACGCAGAAGGCCATGACCAGCAGTGAGAACCCGATGATCTCCAGTACCACCATGGTCCGACCGTAAGCCGACCTCAGCCGGTCCGCCTCCGGAGCGTGGCCGCGCCGAGGGCCAGGGCGAGCAGCGCGCTGCCGCCGACCACCAGCAGGTCGCGGCCGACCTCTGCGGTCAGGCCCGCTCCCGCGGTGACCCGCTCCATGGCGTCCACCGCGTAGGACAGCGGCATGAGGTCGGAGATCCAGGCGAGCCAGGGGGCCATCTGCCCGCGCGGCACGAACAGCCCGCACAGCAGCAGTTGCGGGAAGAGGAATGCCGGCAGGAACTGCACGGCCTGGAACTCGGTGGCGGCGAAGGCCGAGACGAACAGGCCGAGCGCGGTGCCGAGCAGCCCGTCCGCCACCGCCACCAGGAACAGCAGCCAGGCCGGTCCCTCGGGGTCGAGCCCCAGCGGGCCGAGGCTGAGCCCGAAGGCGAGCGCGCCCTGGACGACGGCGACCGCGCCGAAGGCGAGCGCGTAGCCGAGCAGCAGGTCGAGCTTGGCGAGCGGCATGGTGAGCAGCCGCTCCAGGGTGCCCGAGGTCCGCTCGCGCAGCGTGGCGACCGCGGTGACCAGGAACATCACGATCATCGGGAAGATCCCCAGCAGCGGCGCCCCGATCCGCTGGAAGGTCCCGGGCTGCCCCTCGAACATGTACTTCAGCAGCACCAGCAGCACGCAGGGTACGACCAGCAGCAGGCCGACGGTGCGCGGGTCGTGACGCAGTTGCAGCAGCACGCGGCGGGCCGTGGCCAGGGTGCGCGCGGCGTTCACCGGGCGGCCTCCCCCACCAGGGCGAGGAACGCGTCCTCGACGTCGACCGCTCCGGTCCGCTCCAGCAGCCCCTGCGGGCTGTCCTCGGCGAGCAGCCGGCCGTCGCGCATCAGCAGCAGCCGGGTGCAGCGGGCGGCCTCGTCCATGACGTGGCTGGACACCAGGAAGGTGGTCCCGGCAGCGGCGAGCCGGTGGAACAGCGCCCACAACTCCTGCCGCAGCAGCGGGTCCAGACCGACCGTCGGCTCGTCCAGCACCAGCAGCTCGGGTGTGCCCAGCAGGGCGGCCGCGAGCGAGACGCGGGCCCGCTGACCGCCGGAGAGGCGCGCCACCAGGTCGTGCTCGCGCCCGTCAAGGCCGACCTCGGCGACGACGCGGGCCGGGTCGTCCTGCGGGGCGCCGAGCACCCGGGCGAAGTAGCGCAGGTTCTGAGCCACCGTCAGGTCGCCGTAGACCGACGGGGACTGCGTCACGTAGCCGACGCGGGAGCGCAGCGCGGCGCTGCCGGCGGGCAGTCCGAGCACGCTCACCTCGCCGCCCTCGGTGCGCTGGACGCCGACGACGGCACGCAGCAGCGTGGTCTTGCCGCAGCCGGAGGGGCCGAGCAGGCCGGTGACCGAGCCGCGCGGCACGGTGAGGTCCAGCCCGTGCAGCACCGGGCGGCCGCCACGGGACACGCGCAGCCCGCGCACCTCGATGGCGGGCCGGTCGCCCGCCGAGGAATTAATCATGCGTTGAGTTTTTCGGCTGCGGCCACTCCCGTCAAGCCTCCCCACCGAGATACAGCTGCAGCGTCGGGGCCAGCAGCGCCACCAGCTCGTCCGCTCCCGCCGAGGCGACCGGCTCGACCCGGACGACGTAGCGGGCCAGGGCGAGGCCGAGGATCTGGGCGAGGGCGAACTCCACCCGGAGCTCGGCGTCGGGCAGCCGCAGGCCCTCGGCGACCCGGCCCACCAGCTCGCGCACGACGAAGCCGCGCACCAGCGCGGCCACCTCCTCGCTGCTGGTCACCGTGCGCAGCACGGCCAGCAGCCGGTCTCGCACCTCCGGCTGCGCCCACAGGGACACGACGAAGCGGGCCAGCCGCTCCCCCACCTCGGCCCGGTCACCGGCCAGGATCAGCGGCGCGACCACCTGCGGATCGACAGGGAAGTCCAGTGCGGCCAGGAAGAGTTGGTCCTTGCTGCCGAAGTAGTGGTGCAGCAGCGCGGCGTTGACGTCCGCGGCGCGGGCGATGCCGCGCATGCTCGCCTTCTCGTAGCCGTGCGCGGCGAACTCGGCCCGCGCCGCCTCCAGCACCGCCCGCCGGGTGTCCGGGCCGCCGGGCCGCCGTCCGGGTCGGCGCGCGGGCGGCGGCTGCTCCTGATGCTCACTCACTTCTCCATCATCGCCTACGCGTTGCCAGCAGGCTGGTCACGGTGGTCAGCGCCAGCACGCCGCCGATGACCGAGAGGGACAGCCCGGTGCCGACCTCCGGGGCGCCGTGCCAGCCGTTCTCGTGGAGGGCGTGCAGCACCAGCTTGACGCCGATGAAGCCCAGCGCCGCCGCCAGGCCGTAGGACAGGTGCACCAGCCGGTCCAGCAGCCCGCCGATGAGGAAGTACAGCTGCCGCAGGCCCATCAGCGCGAAGGCGTTGGCGGTGAAGACCAGGTAGGCGTTCTGGGTCAGTCCGAAGATCGCCGGGATCGAGTCCATCGCGAAGAGCACGTCGGTCACGCCGATCGCGAGGATCACCGCGAGCAGCGGCCGGGTGGGGAAGCGGCGGGTGAGGAACGCCTGCAGCCTGCCCTCCTCGCGCTCCTCCACGGTCTGCTCGCCGTGCCCGGCGCGGGCCTCGCGGAAGACCTTCCAGGCGGTCCACACCAGGAAGCCGCCGAAGAGGAAGAAGACCCAGGAGAACGAGGCCACCAGCGCCGCCCCGGCGGCGATGAAGACCGCGCGCAGCACCAGGGCGATCAGGATGCCGACCATCAGCACCCGCTCCTGCTGCGCCTTGGGGACCGCGAAGCGCGCCATGATCAGCACGAAGACGAAGAGGTTGTCGACGCTCAGCGCCTTCTCGGTGACATAGCCCGCCAGGAACTCCCCGGCGGGCTCGGAGCCGTACCGCCAGGCGAGGAAACCGAGGAAGAGGCCGGCGAGCCCGACCCAGACGACCGTCCACAGGCCCGCCTCGCGCAGGGAGACCTCGTGCGGGCGGCGGCGCGCCAGCAGGTCGACCGCGATCAGCGCGGTCAGGACGAGGACGGTGGTCGCCCACAGGGCGGCGGACACGTGCATGGGGGGACTTCTCCTCCGGCAGGCCAGAACGGCGTACGGCTGCTGCCGGAGGTCTCCTCCGCTCCGCGCGCACGAACGCGCCCGGGGCCGACGGCCCCGGGCGCGGTGCGCCGTGATGACGGGGCCGTCGCGAGTGGGAGTACTCCCCTCCGCTTACGGCGAGCCTAACAGCCCGTCACCTAAGGAGGCGGTAAACGTGGTTCCGCGACTGCGGCCTCAGCGGTAGACCCGGACGTAGTCCGCCTGGAACCGGATCGGCCCGGTGCCGTCCGGCCCCGGGTGGTAACGGCCGTCGGAGACCGAGAGGTTGAGGATCAGGTAGGCGGACCAGCCGGGGCCGACGCCCTTGAGGTCCTTGTAGACGCGCACCCCGTCGACGTACCACTCGACGGAGTTCTGGCCGTACTTGGTGCCGATGGTCACCCAGCCGTCGTCCCCGGCGGCGCTCAGGCCGGACCAGTAGTCGTAGGCCGGCAGCACCCGGTTGCTCAGCTCCAGGATGGCCGGGTTGTCCGGGTGGTACTCGAAGCTGTCTATCTCGTTGCCGCCGTCCTTCCAGGTCCACAGCGCCGGCCAGGCGCCGAGCCCGGTGGGCAGCTTGACCCGGGCCTCCACGTAGTCGCCGGTGCGGACCATGAACCCCTTGGGCGAGCCCTCGGTGGTGAGCAGGCCCGTGGTCCAGGCGCGCTCACCGTTCTCCAGCCACCGGTTGCCCGGTCTCGCGGTGAAGGTGGCCACGCCGTCGGCGACCTGGACCGCCTGCGGGCTGATCCAGTCCAGCTTGCTGTCGTCGGGATTGTGGTTCCCGTAGCGGTAGGAGGAGGTGGTGGTCGCCACCCAGTCCTTGCTCTGGGACAGCGGCTTGTCGAACTCCTCGTCGAAGACCGGCGTGGAGCCCACGCCCAGGGAGGGCTTGCAGCCGTCGCGTCCGGCCCACCACGGCGTGCACAGCGGCGAGACGGACAGCTGCGGGAACACGGAGAGCGCCTTGAACAGGGCGAAGTCCGCGAGCTGCTCGGCGTCGACGGGGTTGGGCAGCCACCCGGGCGTCTTTATGACCTTGCTGACGTCGGGAACGGTGATCCCGGGCAGCTGCGGGATCGTGACCGGCGCGGGCACCGACGGCGGTGTCCAGTCGGCGGCCCGTGCGGGGAGGGCGAGGGAGGTGGCCAGGAGAGTCGGAACAGCGGCGAGACCGGCGAGCGTGCGCGCCGCACGGCTGATGGACATAGTGCTTCTCTCCACACCGGCGAGGTCGAACGCCCCTCGTGCCGCCCTTCGTCAGGTTGTGCAGTCCTGCCCCGACCGGGCGAGCAGCGGTGCGTCGGCGCAGGAATCCGCGACTGGGCTACGGATGCTTTCAGCGTATGCACGCACACAGGTCCGACAAACGGGCGGCAACCTTATACACCCGCACGGATGATGACACGCCGTCAGCAGTGGTCTGACGGCGTGTCAGTCTGATGATCCGTCAGCCTGACGGGGCGTCAGCACCCGGGCGGCTGACGCTCCGTCAGCGCCGGTTCACAGATGGGGCGCGATGGCAGGGAGCATGTCCTGGAAGGTCCGGCCCCGGGCCGGCGCGCCGATCGCCAGCATCTGCCAGCCGCCGTCGCCGTCACGGAACACCTTCGCCATCACCTGCCCGGTGTGCGGGCCGCCGCCGCTCAGCGTGTAGCGCGCGAGCTCCTGGCCGGACCTCTCGTCCACGAGCCGGCAGTGGGCGTTCTCGACCTCCTGGAAGGTCTGCCCGGTATAGGAGTTGACGGTGAAGACGATCTGCCGGATGGCCTGCGGCACCTGGCCCAGGTCGACCAGGATCGACTCGTCGTCCTCACCCGCACCGGCGCCGCCCACCAGGTTGTCCCCGGTGTGCCGGACCGATCCGTCGTTGCTGACCAGGTGCTGGAAGAAGACGACGTCGGCGAGGCGCCCCTCGGCGTCGTAGAGCACCGCCGAGGCGTCGAGGTCGATCTCCCGCCGCCGCAGCGAACCGAACAGGCCCTTCCTGGCCGCGGCCTTCCAGCCCAGGCCCATCCGCACCACGCTCAGCTCGCTGCCCCCGCTGGCCTTGGCGAGGCTGACGCTCTGTCCCTTGCCGAGATTCACCGACACTGCCTACTCCCCCTTCGTCCGGCGCACAGCTTACGCTCGGCCCCGCGACAGGCGCGAGCAACGCACCCTCCCCCGAAGGGGGATCCCCGCACCCCTGGCCGGGCGCTACGCCTGCATCTGGCGCAGCTCCTTCTTGAGCTCCTTGATCTCGTCCCGGAGCCTGGCCGCCACCTCGAACTGGAGCTCCGCCGCCGCGGCGTGCATACGGTCCGTCAGATCCTTGATGAGGTCCGCCAGTTCCTCGGCCGGCAGCGCCTTCCGGCCCGACGCCTTGGCGTCCCGGCCCAGCGCGGGGACCGGGGCCTTCGCCCCGCCGGACTGGCGGTAGCCGGTGCTCAGCAGGGCCTCGGTGTCCAGATCCTCGCGGACCAGGGTGTCCAGGATGTCGCCGATCTTCTTCCGCAGCGGCTGCGGATCGATGCCGTGGTCGCGGTTGTAGGCCTGCTGGATCTCGCGGCGGCGGTTGGTCTCCTCGATCGCCCGCTCCATCGCCGGGGTGATCTTGTCGGCGTACATGTGCACCTGGCCGGAGACGTTGCGCGCTGCGCGGCCGATGGTCTGGATCAGCGAGGTGGGCGAGCGCAGGAAGCCCTCCTTGTCCGCGTCCAGGATCGCCACCAGGGACACCTCGGGCAGGTCCAGGCCCTCGCGCAGCAGGTTGATGCCGACCAGGACGTCGTACTCGCCGGCGCGCAGCTCGCGCAGCAGCTCGACACGGCGCAGCGTGTCGATGTCGCTGTGCAGGTACCGGACCCGGATGCCCAGCTCCAGCATGTAGTCGGTGAGGTCCTCGGCCATCTTCTTGGTCAGCGTGGTGACCAGGACGCGCTCGTCCTTCTCCGTGCGCAGCCGGATCTCGTGGACCAGGTCGTCGATCTGACCCTCCGTCGGCTTGACCACGACCTCCGGGTCGACCAGGCCCGTCGGGCGGATGATCTGCTCGACCTGGCCGTCGGAGCGCGACAGCTCGTAGGAGCCGGGCGTGGCGGACAGGTAGACCGTCTGACCGATCCGCTCCAGGAACTCCTCCCACTTGAGCGGGCGGTTGTCCATCGCGGAGGGCAGCCGGAAGCCGTGCTCCACCAGCGAGCGCTTGCGCGAGGCGTCGCCCTCGTACATCGCGCCGATCTGCGGGACCGTCACGTGCGACTCGTCGATGACCAGGAGGAAGTCTTCCGGGAAGAAGTCCAGCAGGGTGTTGGGGGCGCTGCCGGGCTCGCGGCCGTCGATGTGGCGGGAGTAGTTCTCGATGCCGGAGCAGGTGCCGATCTGCCGCATCATCTCGATGTCGTAGGTGGTGCGCATGCGCAGCCGCTGCGCCTCCAGCAGCTTGCCCTGCTTCTCCAGGCGGGCGAGCGTCTCCTCGAGCTCCCGCTCGATCCCGGCGATGGCGCGCTCCATCCGCTCCGGACCGGCGACGTAGTGGGTGGCCGGGAAGACGTGCAGCTCCTGGTCCTCGCTGATCACCTCGCCGGTGAGCGGGTGCAGGGTGCTCAGCGCCTCGATCTCGTCGCCGAACATCTCGATACGGACGGCGAGCTCCTCGTAGACCGGGAAGATCTCGATGGTGTCGCCCCTGACCCGGAAGGTGCCGCGGGTGAAGGCGAGGTCGTTGCGGTTGTACTGGATGTCGACGAACCTGCGCAGCAGCGCGTCCCGGTCGATCTCGTCCCCGACGCGGAGTTTGACCATCCGGTCGACGTACTCCTGCGGCGTGCCCAGGCCGTAGATGCAGGACACCGACGCCACCACGACGACGTCGCGCCGGGTGAGCAGCGAGTTGGTGGCCGAGTGGCGCAGCCGCTCGACCTCCTCGTTGATCGAGGAGTCCTTCTCGATGTAGGTGTCCGTCTGCGCGATGTACGCCTCGGGCTGGTAGTAGTCGTAGTACGAGACGAAGTACTCGACCGCGTTGTTGGGCAGCAGCTCGCGGAACTCGTTGGCCAGCTGGGCGGCGAGGGTCTTGTTCGGAGCCATCACCAGCGTGGGCCGCTGCAGCTGCTCGATCATCCAGGCCGTGGTGGCCGACTTGCCGGTGCCGGTGGCACCGAGCAGGACGACGTCCTTCTCGCCCGCGTTGATGCGACGCGCGAGCTCGGCGATCGCCTGGGGCTGATCGCCGTTGGGCTGGTAGGGACTGACGACCTCGAAAGGCGCCACGGATCGCTCAAGATCGGTGATGGGTCTCACGCTGTCCACGGTACGACCCGGCACTGACAATCCGGATCCGGTTGCACCCCGCAGGGGCGCTGGGGATACCCGGCCCGAAGGGTGGGGAGGAACTGCGCGACCAGCCGACCACCCGCGGAGGTCCGTCCCGCACATGGGGACGGACCTCCTCGGGTGGTGTGTTGCTCGCGCAGTTCCCGCGCCCCCAAGGGCCCCTCCGGGGCCCGGGGGTGGGTGCCTCAGGCCGTGGCGAGCTTCCGGCTGTCGCGGGCGAGAGCGACCAGCCGCGAGATCGCGCGGAAGTACTTCTTCCGGTAGCCGCCCTTCAGCATCTCGTCCGTGAAGATCGCGTCGAACGGCAGTCCCGAGGCCACCACCGGCAGCTCCCGGTCGTACATCCGGTCCGCCAGCACCACCAGCCGCAGCGCCGTGCTCTGGTCGGAGACCTCCCGCACGCCGCGCAGGCAGACCGCCCCGACGCCGTCCAGCAGCGCGCCGTACCGGCTCGGGTGCACCTCGGACAGATGGGCCAGGAGCGCGTCGAAGTCGTCCAGCGTCGCTCCGGCGAAACCTTCCGCCAGCTCGGTCACCCGGGCGTCGTCGTACGGGGGCGGGGCCTCCGGCAGGCCCCGGTGGCGGTAGTCCTGGCCGTCGATGCGGACGCTGCGGAACCGGGACGACAGGCCCTGGATCTCCCGCATGAAGTCCGCCGCCGCGAAGCGGCCCTCGCCGAGCTTGCCCGGGAGCGTGTTGGAGGTGGCCGCCAGCTTGACCCCGGCCTCCGCGAGCCGGCTCAGCAGTGTGGAGACCAGCACCGTGTCGCCGGGATCGTCCAGCTCGAACTCGTCGATGCAGAGCAGCGTGTGCCCTGACAGGGCCTTGACCGCCTGCTGGAAGCCCAGCGCCCCCACCAGGTTGGTCAGCTCCACGAAGGTCCCGAACGCCTTGGGGCCGGGGGCGGCGTGCCACAGCGACGCGAGCAGGTGGGTCTTGCCGACGCCGTAGCCGCCGTCGAGGTAGACGCCTCCCGGCGCGCTCGGGGCGGCGGCGGCCGCCCGCCCGAACCAGCGCTTCTTCACAGGGGCCTGACGCTCCGCCAGCGACGCGGCGAAGGACTCCAGGATGCGTACCGCCTCGGCCTGCGAGGGCTGCTCCGGGTCCGGGAGGTAGGTGGAGAAGCGCGCGCTCCGGAACCGGGGCGGCGGGACCATCTCCGCGATCAGCCGCTCGGCGGCGACCACCGGGGTGCGCTCCGCGAGCGATCCGGGCGGGAGGGTGCTGCTCACGGGAGGACTCCACGGGCCGACGGGGCTGACGAATCCCCAGGGTACGGCGCGGGCCCGCGTGGAAGACTGCGCAATATGCGCGTTCTGCTCCCTGCAAGCCCGGATGTGACCGACCTCACCAGCCTGGAGGGCCTCGCCGCCGCCTACGCCTACCCCGGGCTCGAACCCGGCGACTCCTGGCTGCGCGCGAACATGGTCTCCTCCCTGGACGGCTCCGCCCAGGCCGCCGGTCTCTCCGAGGGGCTCTCCTCCCCCGCGGACAAGCGGATCTTCGGGGTACTGCGGGCCCTGTCGGACGTCATCGTGGTCGGCGCGAGCACCGCCCGCGCCGAGGGCTACCGCCCGGCCCGGGCGCGCAAGGAGTTCGCCGCCGAGCGGGCCGCCCGGGGGCAGGGCCCAGCCCCCGCCATCGCGCTGGTCTCGGCGCGGCTGGACCTTGACTTCGCCGACCCGCTGTTCACCGAGCCGCTGGCCCCCACGATCGTGCTCACGATTGCTGACGCCCCGTCAGAAGCCCTGGCGGAAGCGCGCAAAGTCGCCGACGTCGTCATCACCGGGGAGGGGCGCGTGGACCTGGCCCGCGCGCGGGCCGAGCTGGCCGCACGCGGGCTGGTGCGCCAACTCACCGAGGGCGGCCCCACCCTCCTCGGCCAGCTGGTCGCCCAGGACCTTCTGGACGAGCTCTGCCTGAGCCTCGCCCCCCTGGTCACGGCCGGTACGGCCACACGTATCGCTCATGCGGCCGAAGAGGTCACCGAACGGCTGGAATTGGTCGCCCTCCTTGAGGAGAAAGGTTTCCTCTTCGCCCGCTACGCCCGTAGCGTGGTGGCATCGGATTAGCGGAATGTGACGTTCCGTTTCCTAGAAGGGGCACGCGTGTTCACCAGCGTTCTGTTGATCGAGAAAGCGATGTCCGACCGGGACGTCGAGCTCGTCACCACACTCCACGGGGACGAGAAGGTCTCCTTCCACGTCGTCATGCAGCCCCGCGGCAAGCAGGACGAGCTCCTTCGCGCCATCGACGACGTGGCCTTCGGATATCTGGAGGAAGCCGCCCACGAGCGGGACGAGCCGCACGGCAGCAACGCCGTCACCCAGGCAGAGCAGGCGCTGGAGCACTCCCTGCGCCACCTGCGCCGGGCCGGCGCGGAGGCGGAGGGCACGGTCGTCGAGCACAACCCCCTGGAGGGGCTGCGCGAGCTGGTCGAGCAGGTCAAGGCGGACGAGGTGATCGTGCTGGTCGCCCCGCACTGGGTGGAGAGCCTGTTCCACCGCGACTGGGCCTCCCAGGCCCGGCACAAGGTCGGCGTGCCCGTGCTGCAGCTCTTCGCACAGCAGGACTAGCTAGGGGCCTGTCGGCGGGTCCTCCCGGATCAGCCCGTGCCGCTCCCCCACCCTCCCGGCCGGAGGCTGGGGCAGGCCGTGGCTGGGATACCTCCGGCCCGGAGGGTGGGGGAGCGGCGCGGGCCCGGGAAGATCCGCTGGACAGGCCCTGGCCACCGGTCGGGCCCGGGGGCGTCGTGCGTGGTTTCCGTGCCGGGGCGGGTGTTGCGGCAGAATCGTGGCGACAGCCGCCGGCCCGCACCCTCGGAGACCTCGCGTGACCACCGAAACGCCCTCGCTCACCGCCCCCCACTTCATCGGCATCGGCGGCGCGGGCATGTCCGGGCTGGCCAAGATCCTCGCGCTGCGCGGGGCCAAGGTCTCCGGCAGTGACGCCAAGGAGTCGACCACCGTCGTCGCCCTGCGCCAGCTCGGCGCCGAGGTGCACGTCGGGCACGCCGCCGAGCACCTGCCCGCCGCCGCGGACAGCGTGGTCGTCTCCTCCGCCATCCGCGAGGACAACCCCGAGCTGGTCGCCGCCCGTGAGCGCGGTCTGCCCGTCGTCCACCGCGCGGACGCGCTGGCCGCGCTGATGGAGGGCCGCCGCGCCCTCGCCGTCGCGGGCACCCACGGCAAGACGACCACCACGAGCATGCTGGCCGTCAGCCTGACCGCACTGGGGCTCGACCCCTCCTTCGCCATCGGCGGGGACCTCAACGAACCTGGCAGCAACGCCCACCACGGCAGCGGCGAGATCTTCGTCGCGGAGGCCGACGAGAGCGACCGCAGCTTCCAGAAGTACTCCCCCGAGGTCGCCATCGTCCTCAACGTCGAGCTGGACCACCACGCCAACTACGCGTCGATGGACGAGATCTACGAGTCCTTCGAGAAGTTCGTCGCCCGCGTCGTCCCTGGCGGCACGCTGGTCGTCTCGGCCGACCACCCGGGCGCGCGCGAGCTGACCTCGCGGGTGCGCGGGCGCGACGGGCTCACCGTCGTCACCGTGGGCGAGGCCGAGGACGCGGACGTGCGGATCCTGTCCGTCGTCCCGCGCGGGATGACGAGCGAGGTGACGGTGGCGCTGCCGGGCACCGGCGAGCTGTCCTTCACCGTCAACGTCCCGGGCCGGCACTACGCCCACAACGCCGTCTCGGCGCTCGCCGCCGGGATCGCGCTGGGCGTGGACGCCGCCGCCCTCGCGCAGGCGCTGGGCAGCTACCAGGGCGTGCGGCGTCGGCTCCAGCTCAAGGGCGAGGTCCGCGGCGTCCAGGTGATCGACTCCTACGCGCACCATCCGACCGAGATCGCGGCCGACCTGCGGGCGATCCGCGAGGCGGCGGGCGAGGGCCGGGTGCTGGTCGTGTTCCAGCCCCATCTGTTCAGCCGCACCCGGGAGTTGGGCACCGAGATGGGTGAGGCCCTGGCCCTTGCCGACCTCGCCGTGGTGCTCGACATCTACCCGGCCCGCGAGGACCCGGAGCCCGGGATCACCAGCGAGATCGTCATCGAGGCCGCACGCGCCGCAGGCGCGGACGTCCAGGCCGCGCACTCGCTGGCCGCCGTGCCGGACCTGCTGGCGGGAATCAGCCGCCCGGGTGATCTCGTTCTGACCATGGGCGCCGGCGACGTGACCCTGCTCGGCCCGGAGATCCTGGCCCGCCTCGCCTGAGCCCAGACGAGACCCGGGAGCGTGAGATGACGAACCAGCCCGCGAACTACCCCGTCCACAAGACCGACGCCGAGTGGCGCGCCCAGCTCTCCCCCGCGGAGTACGCGGTGCTGCGCGAGGCGGCGACCGAGCGCCCCTTCGTCGGCGAGTACACCGACACCAAGACCGTCGGCGTCTACGCCTGCCGCGCGTGCGGGGCGGAACTGTTCTCCTCGGAGACGAAGTTCGACTCCCACTGCGGCTGGCCCTCCTACTTCGCCCCGCTCGCCGAGGACCGGGTCGAGTACCTGGAGGACACCTCCCACGGCATGCGCCGCGTCGAGGTCCGCTGCGCCGCCTGCGGCTCCCACCTCGGCCACGTCTTCGAGGGCGAGGGCTACCCGACCCCGACGGACCAGCGCTACTGCATCAACTCCATCTCGCTGACGCTCAAGCCGAAGGAGTGAGCCCGGGCCCGGGCGCCCGGGCCCTTCGGCGTGCCGTCCCGGCGCGGGTCCGGGGCGGCTGCCTAACCTGGCGGAATGGATGTGGACACCCGTCAGCTCCGCAGCTTTCTCGCCGTCGCGCAGACCGGAAGTGAGACGCAGGCCGCGCGGCGGCTGCTGATGTCGGAGGCCGTGCTCGCCGAGGAGATCGGGCGGTTGGAGGGCGGGCTGGGGGTCCGTCTGCTGATCAGAACGCGGGCCGGGATGGCGCCGACGGTGGCGGGCCGGGTGCTGGCGCGGCGGGTGCCGGGGCTGCTGCGGGACTGGGAGCGGGCGTCCCGGGAGACCCGGCGGGCCGGGGACTCCGCGGCCCAGGTGCTGCGGGTCGGCTCGGTGCTGGGGGCGGCGGAGGCGGTCCCGGGGCTGGTCGCCGCGTTCGAGGCGTGGCATCCCGGCTGGCGGGTGGAGCTGCGTGCGGCGTCCTGGGGCGAGCCCGGAGCGGGGCTGGCGTCGGGGGCGGTGGACACCGCGCTGGTGCGACTGCCGTTCCCCGGGCAGCAGCGGCTGCGGCTGCAGCCGCTGTGCGCCGAGGAGCGGTGGGCGGCGCTGCCGGAGCAGCACCCGCTGGCGGCCCGGCAGTTGATCCCCGCTCAGCAGCTCTGGGACGAGCCCTTCGTGGCCGGTCCGGCCGAGTGCGGGGTCTGGCGCGAGCACTGGCTCGCCGCCGACGAGCGCGGTGGCCGGCGGGTGCGGATCGGCGCGGAGGCCCGGCCCGGGGACGACTGGCTGGACGCCGTCGCGGCGGGCCGGGGCGTGGCGCTGGTGCCGCGCACCCTTGCCGGAACGGTCCGCCGGGGTGTGGCCTTCCGGCCGGTGACGGGGATCAGGCCGAGCACGGTCGCGGTGGCCTGGTCGGCCGCCGACGACGCCAACCCGGTCGTACGCGACTTCGCCGCCTGCTGCCTCAGCGTCAGGAACTGACGCTGCTGCCGGAGAGGATCACCCGGGCGACGGCTGCCGGGTCGTCGTTCATCGGCACGTGCCCGCAGCCGGGCAGCCGGACCAGCCGGGCGCCGGGGATCTGCCGCTTCAGCCGCAGCGCCTGACGGCGCAGCAGGATCCGGTCGCGGCTGCCCCAGCCGACGGTGACCGGGACGTCGGGGATGTCGCCGTGCCACAGGCCGTCCGCCTTGCCCGCCGCGAGCACCTGCTCGAAGGCGGGCCCGTTGCGCAGTGCGGCGGTCTCGGCGACGACCGCCTCCGGCGCGCGCAGGCCGGGGCGGTGGTAGATGGTGCTCGTCAGCAGGAAGCGCCCGAAGGCGCTCCGGGACAGCCGGGCGACGAGGGCGGGCGGCAGCACCAGCGCGCCGCGGCGCATCAGCGCCAGCACGGTGAAGCCCCAGGCACGCTCGGCGCGGTTCCAGAAGCCGGCCGGGGACAGCGCGGTGACGCTCCGCGCCGCGCCCAACTGGCCCATCCGCAGGGCGACCAGGCCGCCCAGCGAGTTTCCGGCGACGTGTGGGCGCGGCGCGCCGATCTGCTCGCAGAAGGCGGCCAGGCCCTCGGCGTACGAGTCGATGACGTAGGGCACGCCCTCGGGCGCGGCCGGGGACTCGCCGAATCCGGGCAGGTCCACCCAGATCACGTCCCGCTCGACGGCGAGCCGGTCGATCACCGGCTCCCACGCCTGGCGGTGGTGGCCGATCCCGTGGAGCAGCAGCAGCGGCTCCCCGGAGCCGCGCCGCTCGTACACGACGGCGACTCCGGGGATCCCGGCGACGGTGACCTCGGCGCGCTGGGCGGCGCTGGTGGTGGGGGCGGGGACGGCACGGGTCATGGCGAGGCCCTGCTCTTCCTTGCGGCGACGGCGGCGAAGGGGTGCGGGCCTGAATCTACTTGCCAGTAAGTACTGGCGTAAACAGTCCGCCGGGTCCCGGTGCGGCCGGGCCGCGTGCGCTGGGTCTCAGTGCAGCCGGAAGGTCAGGTACTCCACCGTGACGCCGTCGCGGACCAGTTCGGCCCGCGCGACCTCCTGCACCGTGAAGCCGTGACGGTCCATCAGTTCCCTCAGGTAGGCCAGGTCTCCCGACGAGCCGAAGGCGAGCAGCACCCGTCCGCCGGGGGCGAGGTGCCGTCGCACCTGCGCGAAGAAGGCCGTCAGCGCGCGGTACCCGGGGTCCGCGGTGGCCTGCTCCAGCAGGTCGCGCGGTTCGAACCAGCGGAAGGGCGGGTCGAAGACCACCAGGTCGAAGCGGCCGTCCGCGTCCGTCAGCGCGGAGAAGACATCGCTCTCGCGGACGTCGATCCGGACGCCGTTGCGCTCGGCGTTGGCCCGCGCCGCGGTCACCGCCTCCGGGTTGACGTCGAGGGCGACCACCTCGCGGGCCGTGCCGGCGGCCAGCAGCGCGTTGACACCGCTGCCCGTGCCCATGTCCAACACCCGGTCCTGCGGGCGCACTTCGGCGAGCACCGCCTCGCCCAGCAGGTGCGACATGCCCGTGATGGGCTGCACCTGCGGCGGCACGAAGAGGCTGAGCCCGAGGTAGTCGAAGGTCTGGCCGGCCGCGCCCGCCTCGACCCTCATCATGGCCAGCGCGGAGTCGTGCCAGGCGCGGATGCGCCGCTGCTCGGCCTCGGTCAGGCGGGGACGGTAGTCGGTCACGAGGGGTGAGGGTACCCGCGGCCCGTCCGGGCGGGGCGTCCCGGCCCGCGGAGGGCGGCCGAAAGCACCCTTGCGATTCTCGCAACGCCGCCGTAGCGTCGGCGTATGGACGAGACCGTAGCGGGGCGGGTGCGCGAGGTCGTGCGGGCGTCGGGCGGCAGTCAGGCGCAGTTCGCACGCCGCGTCGAGATGTCGCCGGACAAGCTGTCGAAGTCGCTGGGCGGCGTGCGCCGCTTCAGCTCGCTGGAGCTGGCCCTGATCGCCGAGGTCGGCGGGGTCAGCGTGGACTGGCTGCTGACGGGGCGTCAGGCCGCCGCCGTCTCCTTCGCCGCGCGCGGTCTCGGCACCCAGGAGGGGCTGGAGCACGCCGCCGAGCGCTTCACCGCGGCCTACGACGTGCTGGAACTGCTCGGCACGCCGGTCGAGCTGCCGCCGCTGCCGGAGCCGGGGCCGGGCGAGCCGGCCGACCAGGGCGCCCGACTCGCGGCCGCGGCACGGGAGTTGCTCGCGGCACAGGGGCAGCCGCCCGCCGCCGAGTTGGAGACGGACCGGCTGCTCGCCGCCTGGGAGGAGGTCTTCGGGACGGACTTCGGCATCACCGCGCTGCCCCCGGGCGTGGACGGCTTCGCCTGGCAGGAGTCGGGCTTCCGGCTCGCGCTGGCCCGGCGCACCGACCGGTGGACCCGCCAGCGGTTCACCCTCGCCCACGAACTCGGCCACCTGCTCGCCCGGGACGCCCGGCAGCCGCTCGCCGAGTCCCCCGTCGCCCCAGGGCGCCAGGCCGAGCCTGACGAGGTGCGCGCGAACGCCTTCGCCGCCCATCTCCTGCTGCCCGAGGCGGAGTTGCGCGAGGCCGCGACCGCCGGCGGCGAATTCGCCGCCCTCGTCGTCCGCTTCCGGGTCTCCCCCAGCGCCCTGGCCGCACGACTGCACGCGCTCGGCCTGATCGACGCGGAGGAGCGGTCCCGGTTGCGGCGGCGGACCACGGCCGAGTGCCATCTGGCCGTCGGGGCGATGGACCGCTACCTGCGCCAGGTCGCCCTGGCCGAGGCCGAACGGCCCCCGCAGCGGCTGGCCCGCGGTCTGTACGCGGCCTACGAGGCCGGGGAGACCACGCTGCGCCCGCTGGCCGCGCTGCTCGGCACCGGGCCGGACGAACTGCGGCACCTGCTCGAACAGCCGCTGGAGGAGGCCGAGCCGGCCCACGCCCCGGCCCAGGCGTACCAGCCATGACCTGGTGGTTCCCGGACAACACGGTGCTCTGCAACTTCGCCGCGGTGGACCGGCTGCCGCTGCTGGAGAAGGTGCTGGACGGCCGCGGCCGCTGGACCGAGGCCGTCGCCCGCGAAGCCCGGCTCTCCGCACGGCACTTGACGCCGCTGACGGCACTGGAACGGGACGGCTGGCTCGGCGAGCCGATCGCGATCACCGATCCGGAGGAGCGGGAGGCCGTCGAACGGCTGCGCCGCGCCGTGCTCGGCGGCGACCGGCGCCGGCCCACGCAGCATCTGGGGGAGGCGCAGACCTGCCTGCTGATCATGACCAGACGGGAGTTCCGGCACTCGGTGTGGATCACCGACGACCGGGCGGCGGCCCAGTTCTCCCGGCGCCGGGGCATCACCACGCTGGAGACCATGGACCTGGTCCGGATCGCCGTCCGGGAGCAGTTCGTCACGGCGGCCGACGGCCACGAGTTGCTCGGCCGGATGACAGCCGTCGGCCGCCGCCTGCACCGGACCTCCGCCTCGCCTGCGGACCTCGTCGACTGAACGCGCGTAAAGCTCAAATCTAGCTCTGGAATTGGGCCCGCCCGCTTCCCCGGCCGTCGGCCGAGGAGCCATCCTCTCCCCAGGAGCCGGGTGCGGGGGACCCGGCTCCACCCGTCTCCGGAGGTGTCGGCATGAGCCTCGCACCCGAGCCCGTCGCCGCGACCGTCGTGGTCACCGCGGCAGCGCTGAACCTGCTGGTCCGCGCGGCCCGCCCGGGACCGCCCGGCCCGCTCACCCGTGAGCGCCGGATCCTGGTCGCCGCCCTGGTGCTGACCCTGGCCCTGGCCACGGTGTCCACCCTGCGCTGGGCGGACGCGAACATCCGCAGCAGCGCGGCCGGACGCCCGGCCAGCCCGCCGCTCGCCTGGTTCCTCGTCCTGCTCGTGCTCGGATTCGTCGGCCTGGCGGCGGCCCGCCGGACGTCACAGTTCGGCATCCACTCGGGACGCCGCGTGGAGCCGGGGATTGCCCCGGCGCTAGAACAGTGCCGTGTGGCTGCTCTTCCTGCTCCCGGCCTTCCTGGTCACGTCACTCAGCGCGCTCAGGTTGTGCCGCCTCGTCGCGGCGACGGACGTCTCCTGGGCTCCGCGGCCGGAGCCGCTGCCGGAGCGGGTGGACCTGTACGAGGCGGCCTACCTGGCCGGGGGACCTGAGCGGGTGGTGGACCTGACCCTGGTCACCATGGCCGAACACGGCCGGCTGCACCTGGCGCACACCGGCTGGACCACGGTGGTCGAGGCGTCAGCGCGAACGGAGCTGGAGCGGGCCGCACTTGAGGCCATCGGGCCCGAAGGGCAGTGCCCCACCAGCGAGTTGCGCGCCGCGCTGGCCTCGGGCCCGACGGTCCAGCAACTCGCCGGCCGCCTGGCAGCGGCGGGCCTCGCGGTGCCGAAGGCGCTCCGCGAGGACGTCGCCGCCGCGGTCGCGGCGGTGCGCCGCGCGGGGCTGACCACCCTGGCCCTGCTGGCCGCTGCGCTGTGCACGGTCGGCCGCGGGGACGGGGCGGCGGCCCCTCTGCTGGCGTGGTTCGCGCTGCCCCTGGTGCTGGCGGGGGGAACGCTGGCGCTGGCCCGCATCGAGCTGTACCCGGTGACGCGGTGGGCCGCCCCGAACGGACAGGCCCTGCTGCGGGCGTTGCGCCCGCGGCGGACCGTCCGCTCGACGGACCTGCTCCTCG
The DNA here is from genome assembly GCF_042658505.1 of Streptacidiphilus monticola. Lineage (NCBI taxonomy): Bacteria > Bacillati > Actinomycetota > Actinomycetes > Kitasatosporales > Streptomycetaceae > Streptacidiphilus > Streptacidiphilus monticola. The sequence goes on from NZ_JBHSQJ010000061.1 coordinate 29,563, forward strand.
CGGTCGCCGTCGCCGGCCTCAGCGCCGTCTCCGACCGCCGCCTCCGCGTCGCCCTCCGCCCCCGGCGAGCGCTCTGAGCGCCTCCTCGGGGCCCGCGGGGCCCCTTGGGGGCGCGAGGAACTGCGCGACCGGCCCACCACTCACACAGGGTCCGACCCCCTGTGCGGGACAGGACCTCCGCGAGTGGTGGGCCGGTCGCGCAGTTCCTCGCGCCCCTGGCGGCTGCGCCGCCCCAAGGAGGTGCAACTCCTGTTAGGCGAGACCGTTGACGAGGTCGGCGACGGCCTTGCGGCGGCCCGTGTAGAACGGCACTTCCTCGCGGACGTGCAGGCGGGCGCGGGAAGCGCGGAGGTGGCGCATCAGGTCCACGATCCGGTGCAGTTCGTCCGCCTCGAAGGCCAGCACCCACTCGTAGTCGCCCAGCGCGAAGGACGCCACGGTGTTCGCCCGGACGTCCGGGTAGCCGCGGGCCATCTTGCCGTGCTCGGCGAGCATCTCGCGCCGCTCGGTGTCGTCCAGCAGGTACCAGTCGTACGAGCGGACGAAGGGGTAGACGCAGACGTAGTCGCGGGGCCGCTCCTCCGCGAGGAACGCGGGGATGTGGGACTTGTTGAACTCCGCCGGGCGGTGCAGCGCCATGTTCGACCACACCGGCTCCAGGGCGCGGCCCAGGCGCGTCCTGCGGAAGCGGTTGTAGGCGTCCTGCAGGTTGTCGCTGTCCGAGGAGTGCCACCAGATCATCACGTCGGCGTCCGCGCGCAGGCCGGAGATGTCGTAGGTGCCGCGCACCGTGACGTCCTTCTCGGCCAGCTGGGCGAACAGCTCCTCGACCTCGTCGGCGTAGCCGGCGCGGTCCTCCGGCAGGACGTCCTTGAGGCGGAAGACGGACCAGAGGGTGTAGCGGATGACCTGGTTCAGGTCACGCGCCTTGGGCTTCGGGGTGGCGGTGGTGTCGGTCTCGGTCATGCGCCCATTGTCCTCTCCGCCCGGACTGCTCCTGCCGCCACCCCCTGCACCTGCTCGGCCGCGCGCCAGGCGCTCGCGATCACGGGGGCGATGCCGACGCCCTCGTAGGCCGCGCCGCATACGGCGAGCCCGGGCAGGTCGGCCAGGTCGCGCTGCACCCGGGCCACCCGGTCCAGATGCCCGACCGGGTACTGCGGCAGGCCCGCCCGCCAGCGGGTGACCGTGGTGGCGTACGGGACGGCGGTCAGGCCCACCGCCGCGCGCAGGTCGGCGAGCGAGCGGGCGACGAGTTCGGCGTCGTCCAGGTCGAGCACGCCCTCCTCGCCCTGCCGGCCCAGCGAGGTGCGCAGCACGAAGCTGTCCGGCGCGGCGGCGCCCAGCCAGCCCCACTTGTTGCTGGAGAAGGTCGAGGCCTTGATGGACCGTCCGTCCACGGGCGGCACCAGGAAGCCGCTGCCCTCCAGGGCGCCCACGTCCGCGCGGCGGAAGGCCAGCGTGACCAGGGCCATGCCCGCGTACTCGATCTGGTCCAACTCCCGTGCCACCGCCGGGGATTCCTCCCGCAGCAGGGCGGCCGCCGCCGGTGCGGGGACGGCGAGGACGACCGCGTCGGCGTGCAGCGGCTCGGCGCCGACGAAGGCCTGCCACCCGTCGGCGGTCCGGCGCAGTGCGCTGACCGGTGCGTTCAGGCGCAGGTCCACCCCGGCCGCGCGGCAGGCGTCGGCGGCCGCGAGGGGCAGCCGGCCGATGCCGCCGGCGATGCCCTGGAAGACGGGAGCCGGGTTGGCCGGGGCCTTGGCCTGCAGGGCCCGGACGCCTTCGATGGCGGACCGCTCCTGCTGAGCGATCGTCAGCAGCTGCGGGACCGTGGCCCGCAGCGAGAGCCGGTCGGCGTGGCCGGCGTAGACGCCGCCGAGCAGCGGCTCGACGAGCCGGTCCGCGACCTCCCGGCCGAGCCGGGCGGTGACGTAGTCGCCGACGCTGATGTCCGCGCCGACCTCGGTGGCGGGCAGCTCCAGGTCGGCTGCCACCCGCGCCAGCCCCTCGGGCGACAGCACCCCGGAGGCGGCGAGGGCGTCCAGGTCGCCGGGGACGCCCATGAGGTGGCCGGTGGGCATCGGGCGCAGCGCGTCCCTGGTCCAGATCGCGGCCTTGGCCGTGGTCGGCGGCTGCAGGTCGTCCGCCAGGCCGACGGACCGGGCGAAGGCCACCGCCTCCGGGCGGCGGGCGAGCATCGACTCAGCGCCGAGGTCCACGGCGATGCCCTCGATCTCGCCGACGCGCAGCTTGCCGCCCAGCCGGTCGCCCGCCTCGGCGAGCACCACCCGGGCGGTGGGCGTACTGCCGTCCGCACCGCTCAGCCGGGCCGCCGCTGCGAGCCCGGCGATGCCGCCGCCGACCACCAGCACGGTGGGGAGGGCGCTGTGGGGGGAGACCTGCGCGTTCATGGCTCCCACTCTCGCACACGGGGTCGCGGAAGGATCACGTCCCCGTCTCGGTCACGTCAGCGGCCGGATCGTTACCGGGAGTTGACGCCCCGTCGGGAACCTGGAGGGCGGCGACGCAGTCCCATCGCCACAACCGAGGAGGTGGAGCCGATGATCGGCAGAGGCACGACGGTACGGCTGGTGGGGGTCCTGCTCGCCGCGGGGCTGGCGGTGGCGGGCTGCAGTGAGAGCAGGAGCGCCGGCAGCTCGTCCGCGGCGGGAGGAGCGGCCGTCGACCGGGGCGCGGTGACGTCCGCGCCCTCCGCCGCGCCCGCGACGGGCAAGGCGGGGGCGCCCTCGGCCGGGGCGAGGACGACGGTGACGGCCCGGCAGGTGATCTACACCGGCACGGTCCAGCTCAGCTCGGAGGACGCCGACGCGGCCCTGCACGGCGCGGAGGCCGTCGCCACCGGCCTCGGCGGCTACATCGACGCGGAATCGGCCTTCGGGAACGGCGGCACGGAAGGCCGCACGGCCTCGGTCACCCTGAAGATCCCGACGGCCTCCTTCGACACGGCCTACCGGCAACTGCTGACGCTGGGCACGGTGGTGTCCCAGCAGCGCACGGCCAAGGACGTGACGTCGGACGTCGTGGACCTGACGAGCCGTCTGAAGACCCAGCGGGCCAGCGTGGACCGGGTCCGAGCGCTGATGGCCCAGGCGACCAGCATCAGCGCGATCGTGGAGCTGGAGAGCGACCTGACCCAGCGTGAGGCGGACCTTGAGTCGATGGAGTCCCAACTGGCCGCGTTGCAGGACCAGGTGGCGATGTCCACGGTGACCGTCACGATCCAGCAGCCCGCGGTGGCCGCCCCGGCCCCCGCCAAGCACGGGCGCGACGTCTGGCAGGCCACCGGCCACGCGATCGCCGCCGGCTGGCACGCGCTCTACCTGGTGTGCCGGGGCATCCTGATCGCGCTGGGCGCGATCGCGCCGTTCCTGCTCATCCTCGTCCCGGTGGCCGCGCTGATCTGGTTCCTGCGCAGGCGGGAGCGCCAGGCCCAGGTGCCGCTGCGCGAGGAACCACCCACGGAGTAAAGCGCCGAACCGGAGGGCCGAACCCCGTCGGGCGACGTTGCCCCGCCGGTGCGACGGCCCTACGGGTGCGCCACCCCCGCCTCCGGCGGGTTGCCCCCCGCCGAAGGCCGGGGCCGGGAGCCCGGAGCGACGTCACCGAAGGCCCGAGGAGAGGGCCGCCCCACCGAAGGCCGGGCCCCCGGAGCCCCGCCGCCGAAGCCCCGGCGCGGGGCCGCCCCGCCGAAGCCCCGGGGTGGCGGAACCCCGGCCTTCGGCCGGGCAGGCGCCCGCCCCGGGGCGGGACAGGCGCGGGGTGACTAACGCTGCGTGCTCTCGTGCACGAAGGCGGTCAGCCGGGTCAGGGCGTCCGGGTCCGTCGTGGGGTGGACGCCGTGGCCGAGGTTGAAGACGTGGCCGGTGTCCGACACCGCCGCCGCCGCGGCCAGGACCTCGCGGGTCTTCGTCCGCACCGCCTCCTCGGGGGCGAACAGCACGGTCGGGTCCAGGTTGCCCTGCAACGCCTTGTCCGGGCCGATCCGCTCCGCCGCGCGGTCCAGCGGGACGCGCCAGTCGACGCCGACGACGTCCGCGCCGGCCTCGCCCATCAGCCGCAGCAACTCCCCCGTGCCGACGCCGAAGTGGATGCGGGGCACGCCGTATCCGGCGACCGCCTCGAAGACCTTCGCCGAGGCGGGCAGCACCGAGCGCCGGTAGTCGTCGGGGGCCAGGCCGCCCGCCCAGGAGTCGAAGAGCTGCACCGCGGAGGCGCCCGCCTCGATCTGCACCTTGAGGAAGCCCGAGGTGATCACCGCGAGGCGGTCCAGCAGGGCGGCCCAGAGCTCGGGCTCGCCGTACATCATCGCCTTGGTGTTCTCGTACGTGCGCGAGGGGCCGCCCTCGATCAGGTAGCTGGCGAGCGTGTAGGGGGCGCCCGCGAAACCGATCAGGGGGGTGGCGCCGAGCTCGGCGACCAGCAGGCCGACGGCCTCGGTGACGAAGGGGACGTCGTCCGGCTCCAGCGGACGCAGCTGCTCCAGGTCCTCCCACCGCCGCACCGGGTGGGCGATGACCGGGCCGACGCCGGGCTTGATGTCGAGGTCGACCCCGATCGCCTTCAGCGGCACCACGATGTCGCTGTAGTAGATCGCCGCGTCCACGCCGTGCCGACGGACCGGCTGCAGCGTGATCTCCTTGATCAGTTCCGGCCGGGTGCAGGACTCGAGCATCGGGATGCCCTCGCGCACCTTGCGGAACTCGGGCAGCGAACGACCCGCCTGGCGCATGAACCACACCGGGGTGTGCGGCACGGGTTCGCGGCGGCAGGCGCGCAGGAACGCGGAGTCGTGCGCCGGGCTGGTCGGACGGACGGTCGGGGTGCTCTCGCTCTCGCTCACGCCCCGAATCCTCGCATGCCGGGCAGGAGGTCCGGTCCGGCTCCCCTGCGGCCCCCGGCCCCGGCGACTCGTGGTGCCTCCACCGTCCGAACCCGCCCGGCGCATACTCTTCCGGCATGGCAGCGGTCAGCGGGCGTCACCCGGCTCAGGAGAACAGCGGCGAGGAGAACACGCCGGCGGAGTTCCGCGCGGCCGTCGCGGCACTGCGGGCGACCGGCGTCCGTCCCGAGGTCGAACTGGCCGACACCCCCGCGCCGCGCAAGCTCGCGCCCTACGCCTTCGCCCTGGAGGCCTCCGTCGCCGACGAGGAGGGCGAGGAGCTGGCGGGCGGACGCCTGGTGCTGCTGCACGAGCCCGACGGGCACGAGGCCTGGGACGGCCGGTTCCGGCTGGTCACGCTGGTCCGCGCGGAGCTCGAACCGGAGATGGCGCACGACCCGCTGCTCGCGGACGTGGGCTGGTCCTGGCTGATGGACGCGCTCGACCAGCAGGGCGCGCAGCGGACCGAGCCCTCGGGCACGGTCTCCCGCTCCTCCTCGCACTACTTCGGAGCGCTGGCGGACCGTCAGGCCAGCACCGAGATCGAGATCCGGGCCTCCTGGACCCCGGTCGGCACCGACTGGGCCGCGCACCTGCGCGGCTGGTGCGAGCTGCTGTGCCTGTGCGCGGGGCTGCCCCCGACGCTTCCGGCGCCGCCGAGTCAGCAGCCGGGCAGCGTGGTCCCGATGCCCACCCGCCGCCGACCCTGACGCCGGATCAGCTGAGCCGCCGTCAGCAGTGCTTCGCCGGCGATCCGTCAGTTCATCGGAACATCCCCATCCGCATTCGGCGTGTCGACCGAATTTGATCACTTTCGAGTGACTTAAGCTCAGTCAGACTGAGCGTTTTGCGCGAAGTGCCCGATTTGTAACTCACTCAATCGTGATCATTCGCTAAAGCCGGGCACCCCAGGTGCCGAAGCAGACAGTGACCCTTCCCCACGCGAGGCAGCACGATCTCCATCGGTCCCACAACCGTCGGAGTGCCTCGCCCGCCCCACCCAGGAGGCCTGGTGTCCGTTCTTCTTGAGCACCCCGCAAACCTGGTCGCCTACCGTCCGACGAAGCCCACCGCCATGGTGGTCATCGCGGACCCGCGCGTCCGCAGCACGGTCACCCGCCATCTGTGGGCTCTGGGCGTGCGCGACGTGATCGAGGCGTCCTCCCTCGCCGAGGCCCGGCCGCGGGTCGGCACCCCGCGCGACATCTGCGTCGCGGACGTGCACCTGCCGGACGGCTCCGGCCTGGCGATCCTTGCCGAGACCCGGGCCGCGGGCTGGCCCAACGGCCTCGCCCTCTCCGCGGCCGACGACATCGGCGCCGTCCGCTCGGCGCTTGCCAGCGGCGTGAAGGGCTACGTCGTCACCGGGACCCGGGCCGCCGCGGCCCTGGGCTCGCGCCCCGGCCTGGGACTGGGCGCCCGGCCCGGGATCGGCGCGGGCGGCCAGATGCGCCGTCCCGGCCTTCCGCCCGTCCCCGGCGCGACCCCGGGCACGCCGGGCGCCACCGGCGCACCGGTACCGCCCTCGTACCGCGAGCTGTCCGGGCGCGAGGTCGAGGTGCTGCGGCTGGTCGCCGAGGGCCAGTCGAACAAGGCCATCGGCCTGGCCATGGGCCTGTCCGCGCTCACGGTCAAGAGCCACCTCGCCCGCATCGCCCGCAAGCTGGGCACCGGCGACCGGGCCGGGATGGTGGCGGTGGCGCTGCGCACCGGCATCATCCACTGACCAGCGGGTCACTCCTGGGAGGGAACGTTTCTCTGGGCCGGCGGGTCCGGGGGCGGGGCGGCGCGCGGAGGTTCGTTGTCCTTGCGCGGGCGTAGTCTTGGGCTCGTGACCGACGCCCGCCAAGACGACGCAATCGACAGCACCGCCGCCCCCGGGCCGGTCCCCCTGCTCGAGCCCCGCGAGGGCATCCCGCCCGTCGTCGCGGACGCCGCGTCGCTCGAGGAGGTCGTCGCCCGCTTCGCCGCCGGCACCGGTCCGGTGGCCATCGACGCGGAGCGCGCTTCCGGTTACCGCTACGGCCAGCGCGCGTACCTGGTCCAGCTGCGCCGCGAGGGCGCGGGCTCCACCCTGATCGACCCGGTCGCCTGCCCGGACCTGACCGAACTCGGCCTGGTCCTGGCGGATGCCGAATGGGTCCTGCACGCCGCCAGCCAGGATCTGCCCTGCCTGGCCGAGCTCGGCATGCGGCCGACGTCCCTGTTCGACACCGAGCTCGCCGGCCGCCTCGCCGGCTTCCCGCGCGTCGGCCTGGGCGCCATGGTCGAGTCGGTCCTCGGCTACACGCTCGAGAAGGGCCACTCGGCGGTGGACTGGTCCACCCGCCCGCTGCCCGAGCCGTGGCTGCGCTATGCCGCACTGGACGTCGAGGTGCTGGTCCAGCTCCGGGACGCGCTCGAACTGGAGCTGGACTCCCAGGGCAAGCTCGACTGGGCCCGCCAGGAGTTCGCCGCGATCGCCTCGGCGCCTCCGCCCGCCCCGCGGGTCGACCCGTGGCGCCGCACCTCCGGTGTCCACAAGCTGCGCCGCAGACGGCAGTTGGCGGCGGTGAAGGAACTGTGGGAGGCCCGCGACCGGATCGCCCGGGAACGCGACGTCTCCCCGGGCCGCGTCCTCCCGGACGCGGCGATCATCGCCGCGGCATCCGCCATGCCCGCCAACGTCCAGGCGCTGCAGGCGCTTCCGGGCTTCGGCCCGCGGGCCAACAGGCGGCTGCTGGAGCAGTGGATAGCCGCGGTGGAGGCGGCCCGGCTGCTGCCGGAGACCGCGCTGCCGGCGCAGGGTGCGCCCCACGACGGGCCGCCCCCGCCCCGCTCCTGGGCCGACAAGGACCCCCTGGCCGCTGCCCGCCTCTCCGCCGCGCGGGCGGCGGTGACGACGCTGGCGGAGTCGCTGAACCTGCCTCAGGAGAACCTGGTGACGCCGGAGTTGGTCCGCCGCGTCGCCTGGGCCCCGCCCAAGCCCCTCTCCGCGGCGACGGTCGCCACCGCGCTGCGCTCCCTGGGCGCGCGCCCCTGGCAGACGGAGCTCGTCGCCCCGGTCATCGCCGACGCCTTCGCCACGGCCCGGGTGCCCACGGCCTGAGGCCCGAAGGGGCGCGGGGAACTGCGCGACCGGCCCACGGAGGTCCGGCCCCATGTGCGGGACGAACCTCCGCGGGTGGTGGGTCGCCCGCGCAGTTCCCCGCGCCCCTTCGGGCGTGGTGCAACGTGTCGTGACTCACTAGCACCCGGGCGTGGGAGGCTGGGCAAGGGAGTTACCCACGGGTAGCATTCGGGGTGGGACGCCGCCGTCGCGGTAGCGACACGCGCCCGCGTAACCATCGCTGTTACCTGGGAGGAGAGCCACCGTGCCTCGTACCGCCCGGGACGTCGTCTTCGTCGACGGCGTCCGCACCCCCTTCGGCAAGGCAGGCCCGAAGGGCATCTACGCCGAGACGCGCGCCGACGATCTGGTGATCAAGGCCATCCGGGAGCTGCTGCGCCGCAACCCGGCCCTGGACCCGGCGAAGGTGGACGAGGTCGCCATCGCCGCCACCACCCAGATCGGCGACCAGGGGCTGACCCTCGGCCGCTCCGCGTCCCTGCTCGCGGGCCTGCCGAAGTCCGTCCCCGGCTACTCCATCGACCGCATGTGCGCGGGCGCGATGACCGCCGTCACCTCCGTCGCGGGCGGCATCGCCCTCGGCGCGCTGGACATCGCCCTGGCGGGCGGCGTCGAGCACATGGGCCGCCACCCGATGGGCGAGGGCGTGGACCCGAACCCGCGCTTCCTCTCCGAGAAGCTCGTGGACGAGTCCGCCCTGTTCATGGGCATGACCGCGGAGAACCTGCACGACCGCTTCCCGGCCATCACCAAGGAGCGCGCCGACGCCTACGCCGTGCGCTCGCAGGAGAAGGCCGCCAAGGCGTACGCCAACAACCAGATCCAGCCGGACCTGGTCCCGGTCGCCGTCCGTCGCACCAACCCGGACGGCGGCGAGACCGGTTGGGGCCTGGCCACGGTGGACGAGCCGCTGCGCCCGGGCACCACGATGGAGTCCCTGGCCAACCTGAAGACCCCGTTCCGTCCGCACGGCCGGATCACCGCGGGCAACGCGGCCGGTCTCAACGACGGCGCCACCGCCTCCCTGATCGCGGCCGAGGACGTGGCCCGCGAGCTGGGCCTGCCGGTCAGGATGCGCCTGGTCTCCTATGCCTTCGCGGGCGTGGAGCCCGAGGTCATGGGCATCGGCCCGGTCCCGGCGACCGAGAAGGCGCTGGCCAAGGCCGGCCTCTCCATCACCGACATCGGCGCCTTCGAGATCAACGAGGCCTTCGCCGTCCAGGTGCTGGCCATGCTCGACCACTTCGGCATCGCCGACGATGACGAGCGGGTCAACCCCTACGGCGGCGCCATCGCCTTCGGCCACCCGTTGGCCTCCTCCGGCGTCCGGCTGATGAACCAGCTGGCCCGCCGCTTCGAGGAGCGTCCGGACGTGCGCTACGGCATCACCTCCATGTGCATCGGCATGGGCATGGGCGGCACGGTCATCTGGGAGAACCCGAACTTCGAGGGAGGTAAGTGAGCATGAGCGACACCCACGCGAACACTGCGGAGCTGCTGAAGCGTGCTCACGAGCTGTTCCCCGACGAGGTGGTGACGAGCGCTCACGTGCGTCACCTGGACCTGCCCCTGGGCGCCGGGCGCTTCGCGCTGATCACGCTGGACAACGGCTTCGACCACACCAAGCCGACCACCTTCGGCCCCGGCTCGCTGGCCAAACTCTCCGAGGCGCTGGACCAGGTCGAGCGGGAGGCCGCGGCCGACGAGATCGTCGCCGCCGGTGTCACCGGCAAGCCGTTCATCTTCGCGGTCGGCGCCGACCTCAAGGGCGTGGAGATCCTCAAGGAGCACTCCGACGCGCTCGCCATCGGCAAGGGCGGCCACGACGTCTTCAAGCGGATCGCCGCACTCCCCGTCCCCACCTTCGCCTTCTACAACGGCGCGGCCATGGGCGGCGGCGTCGAGGTCGGCCTGCACTGCGACTACCGCACCGTCAGCACCGGCGTCCCCGCCTTCTCGCTGCCGGAGTGCTTCCTGGGCCTGGTGCCGGGCTGGGGCGGCTGCACGCTGCTGCCGAACCTGATCGGCCCGCAGAAGGCGATCCAGGTCATCATCGAGAACTCCCTGGCCCAGAACAAGCAGCTCAAGGGCAAGGACGTCTTCGAGATCGGCATCGCCGACGCGATCTTCGAGCCGGCCGACTTCCTGGAGCAGTCGCTCACCTGGGCGGCTTCCGTGGTCAAGGGCGAGACGGTGGTCGCGCGCCCGGAGATCGACCGCGGCGAGGCCTGGGACACCGCCGTGGCCTGGGGCCGTCTCGTGGCCGACGGCCGCGTGCACGGTGCCGCCCCGGCCCCGTACCGGGCGCTGGACATCATCGCCGCCGCCAAGGACGGCGACCTGCAGGCCGGCTTCGACGCCGAGGACCGGGCCCTGGCGGACCTGATCATGGGCGGCGAGCTGCGCTCCGGCATCTACGCCTTCAACCTGGTGCAGAAGCGCGGCAAGCGCCCCGCCGGCGCCCCCGACAAGTCGCTGGCCCGTCCGGTCACCAAGGTCGGCGTCGTCGGCGCCGGTCTCATGGCCTCTCAGCTGGCCCTGCTGTTCGCCCGCCGCCTGCAGGTGCCGGTCGTGCTGACCGACATCGACCAGGAGCGCGTCGACAAGGGCGTGGGCTACGTCCACGGCGAGATCGACAAGCTGCTGGGCAAGGGCAGGATCAACCAGGACAACGCCAACCGCCTCAAGGGCCTGGTCACCGGTTCGCTGGACAAGGCCGCGGCCTTCGCGGACGCGGACTTCGTGATCGAGGCCGTCTTCGAGGAGATGGGCGTCAAGCAGCAGGTCTTCGCCGAGCTGGAGGCCGTCGTCTCGCCGACGGCGATCCTGGCGACGAACACCTCCTCGCTGTCCGTCTCGGAGATGGCGTCGAAGCTGGAGCACCCGGAGCGGGTCGTCGGCTTCCACTTCTTCAACCCGGTCGCCGTGCTGCCGCTGCTGGAGATCGTCCGCGGCGAGCGGACCGACGACGCCTCGCTGGCCACCGCGTTCGGTGTGGCGAAGAAGCTGAAGAAGACGGCCGTGCTGGTCAAGGACGCCCCTGCGTTCGTGGTCAACCGCGTGCTGACCCGGTTCAGCGTCGAGTTCCAGCGCATCATCGACGAGGGCACCCCGATCGAGGTGGCCGAGAAGGCCGTCGAGCCGCTGGGCCTGCCGATGTCCCCGCTGGTGCTGCTGGAGCTGGTCGGCCCGGCGATCCTGCTGCACGTGTCGGAGACGCTGACCGCCGCCTTCCCGGACCGCTTCCGCGTCTCCGAGAACCTGGCCGCGGTGGTGAAGGCGGGCAAGCGCGGCTTCTACACCTGGGTGGACGGACAGCAGGTGCTCGACCCCGAGGTGCTGTCCCTGCTGAAGTTCGGCGACACGGTGCTCACCGCCGAGCAGGCGCGGGCGCAGATCCTCGACGCCCTGGCCGAGGAGATCCGGCTGATGCTGGACGAGGGCGTCGTGGCGGAGGCCCAGGACATCGACCTGTGCCTGATCACCGGCGCGGGCTACCCGTTCCACCTGGGCGGGATCACCCCGTACCTGGATCGCGAGGGCGTCTCGGAGCGCGTGAACGGCAAGCGCTTCCTGGCCCCGGGCATCGCCAGCGTCCCTGAGTGACCGTCAGCCGCCGCAGCTGAAACGCCGGAGCCCGGCCCCCTTCCCGGGGGCCGGNTCCGGCGTTCTTCCGACGGTCCGTCAGGGGGTGGCGCTCGCCGAGGCGCCGGCGGTGGCGGTCGGGTCGGCGCCGGCCTTGTGCTTCTTCTTCGACTTCGCCGCGGCCTTGCTCGGCGACGGCGAGGGCGTCGCCGAGGCGCTGGGCCGGCCGAGGGCGACGGCGACGACCCGGTCGACGAGTGCGTCCGGGGTGATCGCCTGGCCGCCCTGCCCGGGGACCAGGGTCTCGTCGAGCGAGCCCTTGGTCAGCTCGAGCACGGGGGTGCTCTGGTTCGGGTACTGCTGCACGAACGCGTCCGTCGAGGTCCGCGCCCACACGCGGTAGTCGCCCTTGTCGACGCAGGCCCGGAACACGTCGGTGTCGAGCCCGTGCACCCGCTTGGCGAGCTTGATCAGGTAGGCGTTGGAACCGAAGGCGTCGTCGGAGGCCGCGGGCTGGTGGGCGAGCAGGACCCGGCGGTACGACAGGAAGTCCTTGGCGTTCTGGGCGCAGGCCAGGGCGTTGGCGGCGTGCAGCGAGCCGGTTCCGCCCTGGGCGCGGTCGACGCCCGCGATCTCGCGGTACTGGATCTTGACCAGGCCCGCGTCGACCAGCCGGTTCAGGGCCGCACCGTAGGTGTGCTGGAAGGCCCGGGTCTCCGGGCTGCGCATGTCCTCGAAGAGGGTCAGCGTCACCCCGGGGCTGCCGTTGGCCGGGAGGGCCAGGCCGCGCGGACCGACGGCCCCCACCGGGATCTGCAGCTTGTTGGCGTTGTTGTGGCGCACCAGCGCACCGACCCCGCCCGCGACGGCGAAGACCGCCGCAGCGACGACCAGCCAGCCGAGGCGGCGCGGCCAGGGGTTCGGCCTGCCGTTCTCCTGCGCTGGGGACACGTTCTTCCTGCCGAACCGGCGCTTCACTCTGGTTCCATCCTCGGCCTCACCGTTTCTCTGCCGCTGGACAGGATGCCATGCCCCGGAAACCGCGTTGCCACGGGGGCAGTTGGAGTCAGTTCGGAACGTTCCGTGAGTGCAGCCGGTCGTTCAGCTGACGGCTGGGCCGCATCCGGTAGATCACGGCGTCGCCGTCCCGGCCGACCAGCGTGTAGTGGTCGGCGAGCAGCTGCCGGATCGGCGCGATGTTCTGCGGGGCGTAGGGAGCGCCGTCGGAGTAGTCGACGAAGACCTCCGGCAGCCGTTCCTTCATCTCCGCCTCGAACGTCGCCCAGGAGTCGGCCATGCCCCGGTCCACGCCGACGCCCTTGCCGTCCCGGCCGCCCGCGAAGTTGGTGAGCAGGCCCGCCGTCAGGTAGCGGGTGCCGGGGATGCGGTCGGCCAGCCAGTAGATCTCCGGGTGCATCCCCCACACCAGCACGGTCTCCTGCGGGCTGGTGTCCCGGGTGACGTCCTCGGCGACGGAGGTGGCCTGCTGGAGCGGTTGGTGCGGCCAGACGAAGCCGAGCACGCAGAAGACCGTCGCGGCGAGGGCCCCGTACCCCAGGGCGAACCGCTGGAGCAGCCCCTGACGCCGCGTCAGCCGCGCCAGGGCTCCGGTTCCCAGCAGCACCAGCGGCGGCATCAGCTGCAGGTAGTAATGACCGAAGAAGTGCAGCCCGGTGAGCACCCCGGCGACCGAGGCGGCGAGCCAGATCCAGATGTCCCGGTCCTCGCGCAGCGACCGGCGCAGGCCCGTGGCCAGCGGGACGAGCAGGCCGAGGCCGGCCGCGCCGAGGATGCCGAGGTTGCCGAAGGCGCGGCCCAGCATGGTGAGCCAGGCGCCGTCCAACGAGGCGTAGTCGCTGCTGCCGGAGACCACCCAGAAGACGAAGTGGGCGGGCCCGGTGACGAGAGCGATCACCGAGACGGGCAGCAGGAAGCCCAGCCCCAGCCGGAGCCAGGCGTCCCGGCGGGCGAGCCCGTCCGAGCCGCGCAGGCCCCGCCAGAGCAGCCAGAGCACGGGGAAGAGCACGGCGCCGCCGGTCTGCTTGGTCAGCGCGGCCACGGCGGTGGCGAAGCCCGCGGCGGCCCACCGGGAGTTCTGCGCGAACCAGAACGCGAGCACGGTGGCCGGCAGCATGAAGACCTCGAACGTGGCCGCCTGGGTGTCCTCGGGCGAGAGTCCGATGGACAGCAGCGCGTAGCCCACGCCGGCGACGACGCCCGCCCGGTCGCCCCAGCGTCGGCGCGCGAGCGCCGCGAGCAGCGCGGCGGTGGTCAGGTGCGCGCCGAGGGCCAGGACCCGCAGGGGCCACAGGGAGGCAGAGCCGAAGAGCCAGAAGGCCGCCTCGTAGAGCCAGGGCAGCAAAGGGGGCTTGCGGTCCACGACGGTGTCGTAGAGCACGCCGCCCCCGGCCAGCATGCGCGCCTGGGTGGCGAGGTACCCCTCGTCGGGGCTCCAGACCGAGCGGGCGAAGGACGGCAGATGGGTGAAGGCGACGAGGGCCCCGAGGATCGGCAGGAAGCGGGTCCAGTAGCCCGTGCTGAGCGCGGTGCGGGCCCGGGCCATCAGTTCCCCGGGCATGAGCCAGCCGGCCGGCAGCGCCAGCTCTCCCACCCGATGCTCTCCTGGCTCCCTCAGCACGCCCTCAACCTACCCGGCTCACCCGGACCCCGCTCCTGTGTTTCATCAGACGATCGGCCTGGCGGCCCCACCAGGGGCGCGAGGGTCCCCCACCCGTCGGGCAGGAGGCGCCCCACCGCGAGAAACCCACCACTCGGGGAGGTCCGGCCCCGTCCGCGGGTCGGACCTCCGTGGGTGGTGGGCTGGTCGCGCCCGCGCGGCGGAGCCGCACATCAGCAACAGCCTGGCGCCCCTGACGGGGTGCAACCGGCTCAGAGGGCGACGGAGTCCGCCGTGGCCTTGGCCACGAGGGCCGCGGCCTTGGCGGCGACGTCCTCGGCGGTGAGGCCGATCTCCGTGAGGATCTCGTCGCGGGACGCGTGGTCCAGGAACCGCTGCGGGATGCCCAGGTCGCGCAGGGGCACGTCCACTTCGGCGTCGCGCAGCGCCTGCGCGATCGCCGCGCCGACGCCGCCCACGCGGCCGTTGTCCTCGACCGTCACCACGGCCCGGTGCTGGGCGGCCAGCGGGGCCAGCGCCTCGTCCACGGGCTTGACCCAGCGCGGGTCGACCACCGTCGCGCTGATGCCCTGCTCGGCCAGCAGATCGGCCGCCGCGAGGCAGAGCGGGGCCAGCGCGCCGATCGAGACGATCAGCACGTCCGCCCGGTAGGCCCCCACGGACTCGCCGGGCTCCCGCAGCACGTCCATCCCGCCGATCCGGCTCACCGCCGGGACCGAGGGGCCGACCGTGCCCTTGGAGTAGCGGACGACCGTCGGCGCGTCGTCCACCGCGACGGCCTCCCGCAGCTGCAGCCGCAGCTGCTCGGCGTCGCGCGGGGCCGCCAGCTTCAGGCCGGGCACCACCTGAAGGATGCTCATGTCCCACATGCCGTTGTGCGACGCACCGTCGGTTCCGGTGACGCCGGCCCGGTCCAGCACGAAGGTGACGCCGCACCGGTGCAGCGCCACGTCCATCAGCACCTGGTCGAAGGCGCGGTTCAGGAAGGTCGCGTAGACCGCGACGACCGGGTGCAGGCCGCCCGTCGCCAGGCCCGCCGCGCTCACCGCGGCATGCTGCTCGGCGATGCCGACGTCGAAGGTGCGCTCCGGGAACTCCTTGGCGAAGGGCGCCAGGCCGACCGGGTGCAGCATCGCCGCGGTGATGGCGACGACGTCCTCCCGCTCGCGGCCGATCTGCACCATCTCCTCGCCGAAGACCGAGGTCCAGTCCTGCCCCGCCGTCTTCACCGGCAGGCCGGTGTCCGGGTGGATCACCGGGACCGCGTGGAAGCGGTCCTCCTCGTTCTGCTCGGCGGCGCGGTAGCCGCGGCCCTTCTGGGTCAGGCAGTGGACGATGACCGGGCCGCCGAAGCCCTTGGCCCGGCGCAGCGCGGACTCCAGCGCCCCGAGGTCGTGGCCGTCGATCGGGCCCACGTACTTGAGGCCGAGGTCCTCGAACATGCCCTGCGGGGCGATGAAGTCCTTGAGGCCCTTCTTGGCCCCGTGCAGCGTCTCGAACAGCGGCTGGCCCACGACGGGGGTGCGCTGCAGCGCGTCCTTGCCCCAGGCCAGGAAGCGCTCGTAGCCCTGGGTGGTGCGCAGTGTGGCCAGGTGGTTGGCCAGGCCGCCGATGGTCGGCGAGTAGGAGCGCTCGTTGTCGTTGACGACGATGATCAGCGGGCGGTCCTGCGCCTCGGCGATGTTGTTCAGCGCCTCCCAGGCCATCCCGCCGGTCAGCGCGCCGTCGCCGATGACCGCGACGACGTGGTGGTCCCGGCGGCCCTGCAGCTCGTTGGCCTTGGCCAGGCCGTCGGCGTAGCCCAGCACCGTGGAGGCGTGCGAGTTCTCGATGACGTCGTGCTCGGACTCGGCGCGCGACGGGTAGCCGGACAGGCCGCCCTTCATCCGCAGCCGGGAGAAGTCCTGACGCCCGGTCAGCACCTTGTGCACGTAGCTCTGGTGACCGGTGTCGAAGAGGATGCGGTCCCGGGGCGACTGGAAGACCCGGTGCAGGGCCAGCGTGAGCTCGACGACGCCGAGGTTGGGGCCGAGGTGCCCACCCGTCCGGGACACCGACTCGACGAGGAAGCCGCGGATCTCCTCGGCGAGCTCGGCCAGCTGACCGGGTGTCAGCCGGTCCAGGTCGCGCGGTCCCTGAATGCGGGTCAGCAGGGCCACCCGTTCCTCCTTCGTCGCCGATCAGCGGGGCTTCCTCGCCCGCTCACCCCGGGCTGACCCGGAGACCGTCACAGTCTAGATGCCGGATGTCCGGATCCGGTTTCCGGGCCGGAACAGTGCGTCGACATCCGGTCACGCCCACGGGCCGGCCCGGCGTGTCGTCCCGGCGCGGACGGCCGGGCGACGCACCGGGCGCGGACATGGGTCCGCCCGGCACCGGAGCGGTATGCGGTGCCGGGCGGTTCGGGAGGGCCGAGCGGTACTGATCCGCCCTCCCTTGGGCCCCGTCGACCCCGGCCGCGGGTCCTCCCCCTCAAGAGGCGCGCAGCCGGTTTGGGCGGTCGGCGGCGGGTCAGGTCACGCGCGACCCGAGGACTTCTGGGTCTGGCGCGAGAGGGAGTCGATGATGACGGCGGCCAGCAGGACGGCACCCGTGATCATGTACTGGATGGACAGCTGCAGACCGAGGTTGTCCAGGCCGGTCTTGATGGACTGGATCACCAGCACACCGAGCAGGGCCGACCAGACGCGGCCGCGGCCGCCGAAGAGGCTGGTGCCGCCGATGACCGCGGAGGCGATCGCCAGCATCAGGTTGTTCGGGTCGGAGCCGCCCTGGTTGGCGGAGCTGATCTGCGCGGCGATGATCAGACCGCCGAGCGCCGCGAAGAAGCCGGAGATCGCGTAGACGCTGATCCGGATCATCGGCACCGAGATACCGGCACGACGGCTGGCCTCGATGTTGCCGCCGACCGCGAAGACCTTGCGGCCGTAGGAGGTACGGCGCAGCACGAAGTCGCAGACGATCAGCAGGATCAGGAACAGCACCAGGACGTTCGGCACGCCCTTGCTCTGGTTGAGCACGTAGGCCGCCAGGAAGGAGACCACGGCGACCAGGGCGGTGCGCAGCGCGATCTCGCTGGTCGGCCGGAACAGCACCTTCGCCGCCCGGCGCCGGCGCTGCTCGTTCAGCTGCGACAGGGCCACGGCCACGGTGGCCACGATCGCCAGGATGTAGCCGCCGGCGATGTCGCCGCCCATGAAGAAGGAGTTGCCGCCGAGCAGGTGGATCACGCCGGTGTCGGGCAGGTTGATGGTGCCGGTGGAGCCGAGGATCCACAGCATCAGGCCCTGCCAGCCGAGGAAGCCGGCCAGGGTGACCACGAACGCGGGAACGCCGATCTTGGCGAAGATCCAGCCGTGCAGCGAGCCGATGGCGATGCCGGTGATCAGCGTCAGCACGGCGGCGAGCCAGATGTTCACGCCGTGCGAGACGCTCAGCACCGCGAAGATCGCGGCGGCCAGGCCGCTGACCGAACCGACGGCCAGGTCGATCTCGCCGAGCAGCAGCACGAAGACCAGGCCGATGGCCAGGGTGCCGATGCCGCACATGTAGTACAGGACGGCGGAGATGTTGTCGGCGGTGAGGAAGTTGGTGCCCTTCACGCCGAAGATGGCCCAGATGATGATCAGGCCGATGATGACCGGCAGCGAGCCGAGCTCGCCGCCGCGCAGCTTGCGCTTGAACTCGGTCCAGTAGCCCTTGAACCCCTCCTCGCGGACGAGGAGCCGGGGGTCGATCGCCTGCTCTACGGCGGGCGGCGGCGTCTGGTCGGTGGTGGTCTTCTCGGTGCTCACTGTGCGGCCTCCGCCGTGCGCGCCTGACGACGGGTCACCGCGTTGTCCGTGGCGCCCGTGATCGCGGCGATGATCGTTTCCTGCGTGGTCTCCTGCACCGGGAAGGTGCCGTTGTTCTTGCCCAGCCGCAGCACGGCGACCTGGTCCGCGACCGCGCGGACGTCCGCCATGTTGTGGCTGATCAGGATCACGCCGAGACCGCGCTCGCGCAGCCGCTCGACCAGGTCGAGGACCTGAGCGGTCTGCTCGACGCCGAGGGCGGCGGTGGGCTCGTCCAGAATGACGATCTTGGGGTCGCCGATCAGCGAACGCGCGATGGCGACGACCTGGCGCTGGCCGCCGGAGAGGCTGGCGACCGGGATGCGCACGCTGGGGATGCGGATGGAGAGGGTGCTCAGCAGTTCGAGCGCCTTCTTCTCCATGGAGACCTCGTCCAGGGTGCCGAGGCTCTTCAGCTCGCGCCCCAGGTAGAGGTTGTTGACGACGTCGAGGTTGTCGCAGAGCGCGAGGTCCTGGTAGACGGTCGCGACACCGAGGTTCTGGGCGTCGTGCGGCTTCTGGATGGAAACCGGCTTGCCCTCCCACTCGATGACGCCCTCGTCGATGGGATGAACACCGGCGATCGTCTTGACCAGGGTGGACTTTCCGGCGCCGTTGTCACCGACCAGGGCCACCACCTCTCCGGCGTGGACCTCGAGATCGACGTCGGTCAGGGCCTGCACCGCGCCGAACCGCTTGGAGACCCCGCGCAACGCCAGTACGGGTGCGCTTGTCACGTGAACCAACTCCTTCTCCACCCGGTGCCTCGGGTGGGTGCCGCGCCGTCCCAGGCGCCTGCGGGGTAGAGCAAAGACTGGAGAGTCTTGGGGGCAGGGCCCGCATGTCGTCACAACACGCAGGCCACAAGAGAAATGTCCCCCTCCGCGAGCCGCGCGGGAAGCCCTGGAGACAGGGCAACCCGCGCGGGCTGCAGGGGACTTACTGGAGGCCGGCCGACTTGCAGGCCGCGGCGAACTCGCCGGTGCAGATGTCGCTGACCGAGTACAGGCCGTCCTGGACAACGGTGGACTTGATGTTGGACTTGGTGACCAGGACCGGGGTCAGCAGGTCCGACGGGACCTGGTTGCCGGAGGCGTTCGTCTTGGTGGCGGTGGCCACGGACTTGACGTCGGTGCCGTTCAGCAGGTCGACGGCCAGCTGGGCGGCGCCCTCGGCCTCGGGCTTGTAGGCCTTGTAGATGGTCAGGCTCTGGGTGCCCGCGACGATCCGCTGGATGGCGTCGAGCTGGGCGTCCTGGCCGGTCAGCGGCAGGGAGCTGAGGCCCGCGTTCTTCATGGAGGCGGCGATACCGCCGGCCATGCCGTCGTTCGCGGAGTAGAAGGCGGCGATGTTGTTCTTGCCGAGCTGGTTGATCGCGGCGGTCGCCTTCTGCGCGGCGACGTCCGGCTTCCACAGGCCGGAGGCGTCGTACGCGATCTTGACCTTGCCCTTGACCGCGTCCGTGAAGCCGTTCTTGAAGTCGGCGGCGTTCGGGTCGGCCGAGTCGCCGTCGATCTCCACGACGTTGGCGGACGGGGTGGCCTTGGCGCCCATGACCTGCAGCAGGCCCTGGCCCTGGAGCTGGCCGACCTTGTAGTTGTCGAAGGAGATGTAGGCGTCGACCGGGCCCTGCGCGAGGCGGTCGTAGGCGACGACCTTGATGCCCTTGTCGTGCGCGGCCTGGATGGAGGACTTGATGGCCGCGGCGTCCTGGGAGCTGATCACAATGACCTTGACGCCCTTGTTGATCATGGTGGTGACCTGCTGCGCCTGGGTCTGGGCGCTGCCCGCCGCGTTGGCGTACTCGACGGTCACGTTCGGGGCCAGCTCCTTGACCTTGGCCTCGAACAGCGGCTTGTCGAACTTCTCGTAACGGGTGGTCACGTTGTCCGGCAGCAGCAGAGCGATGGAGCCGGAGCCGGACCCGCCGGCGGCGGACGCGGAGGAAGTGGAGGAAGAGCTGTTGCTGGAGCCGGCCTTGCCACAGGCCGCCATGCCCAGCGCGATGGAGACGGCCGCAGTCGCGACGACGGTACGGCGCAGAGTGGTGTTCATCTTTGGGGTGCCTCCCTGACGCGGTCGCCACATTGCGACCGAGGTGTCAGGGAGTCAACATCCCCGACGAGCCTGGCGTCAATAAGTAAAACCATGCTCCGTCGAATCCGAACCGTTTCGTTATGTTCCTGAAGGCAAGACCGCAACGAAACTTACAGGCCGACGGATCGGCGGCCCGTAACTCAGTACTTAGTCGACCATTTCGGACATTACCAGCGCCAAGGCTCCAAGGACCTCGGCGCGCCCACCGAGAGTTCCAGGAACCACCGAGAGCTGCCGCGCGGCCGACGGGATGGCGTAGCGGGCCACCGACTCCCGGATCGGATCGAGCACCAGGTCACCGGCCTCGGCGAGGTCGCCGCCGAGGATCACCCGGCGCGGGTTGAGCAGGTTGCACAGGTTCGCCACTCCGGTGCCGATCTGGCGGCCCGCGTCGGCGATCACGCGCCGGCAGCCCAGGTCTCCGCGCTGGGCCAACTGGACGACCTTGGGGATGGTCAGACCGGGCTCGTGGCTCGCCTGGAGCAGCCCGAGCACGTGCCGGGCGCCGACGAAGGTCTCCAGGCAGCCGCGGTTGCCGCAGCGGCAGACCGGCCCGGACTCGTCCAGGGTGATGTGCCCGATCTCGCCCGCGGTGCCGCCGGGCCCCCGGTAGATCTGACCGTTGATCACCAGGCCGGCGCCGACGCCGCTGGAGACCTTGATGTAGGCCAGGTCGCCCAGGCCGCGCCCGGCTCCCCAGACCAGCTCGCCGAGCGCGCCCAGGTTGGCGTCGTTGTCCACCCGCACCGGCATGCCCAGGCGCTGGGACAGCTCGTGGGCGGGGGCGATCCCGGTCCAGCCGGGGAGGATGGCGGTGGAGCCCAGCGCGCCGGTCTCCACGTCGATCGGGCCGGGGACGCCGAGGCCGACGCCGATGACCTTCCCCGGCGCGAACCCGGTCTGCTCGAGCAGCCGCGCGACCAGCGTCTCGGCCCGGCCGAAGCCCTCGTCGGCCGAGGCGTCCGTGTCGATCGGCTCGCTCTCCTCGGCCAGCACCCGGTGGGCCAGGTTGCCGACCGCGACGCGCAGGTGGGTGTGCCCGAAGTCGACCCCGACGACGATGCCGGCGTCCCCGCTGAGCGAGACGCTGCGGGCCCGTCTGCCGCCGGAGGAGGTCGGGGTGACCACCACCGTCCCCGCCTCGCTGAGCTCCCGGACGATGTTCGACACCGTCGCTGCGGACAGCCCGGTGCTCCGGGCGATCTCGGCCTGGGTCAGCGATCCTGCCATCCGGACCGCCTTGAGCACCCGCTCCAGGTTGGCCCGGTGCAGTGACGACTGCGATCCCGGCGTCTCCACGGACATGTTCCACCCTCCCCGCGCCCTTGCGGCGGAGCTCTGTGCCAAACCCCCGTTGGGCCATTTGGCATACAACTTGTGAACTCTTAGCTCAGCCCGCCAGGCAATCTCCCGTCAAGGTTGAAGGCGGATCGTTGCCAAACCTATGCCGCAGAAGCGGAGGAATCGGTCAGCCTGCGGCTTCGTCAGGCTGAAGACACAAGCGGCGTTCAGGTCCGTTCAGGCCACGGAGCGAATCCGGCGGACGAGCACCCCGCCGGCCAGGGTCACCAGCGCGGTCGCCAGGTAGAGGCCGGCGTACCCGCCGGCATGGGCCACGACCGGCGCGGCGAGCAGGGGGGCCAGTACCTGCGGGCCGGAGTTGGCGATGTTGATCACGCCCAGGTCCCGGGCCCGGTCCACGGCGTTCGGCAGCACCTGCGTCACCAGCGCCTGGTCCACGGCGAGGTAGACCCCGAAGCCGGCCCCGAGCACCGCGGCGGCGGCCAGGGCGGCGGGCCAGGTCTGCACGAGGGCGAGCAGCAGCGCGGCCGCGGCCATGACGACGGCGGACAGCAGCACGAAGCCGCGGCGGCTGCCCCGGCGGTCCGAGAGGCGCCCGCAGGGCACCGCGGTGGCGGCGGCGCAGACGGTGTAGACGACGGTGAGGATCAGCACCCCGGTGGCCGCGTCGCCGCGGTAGTGGACCGCGTCGGTGAGGAAGTAGAGCAGGTAGAGCGTCCCCAGGGCGTTGCCGAGGTTCAGCAGGAATCGGGTGCCCCAGGCCCAGGCGAAGTCCGGATGCTCGCGCGGGCTGATCCACCACGTCAGCCGGAGTGGCGGCCGCGCGGCCCGCGGCAGCACGGGGTCGCCGAAGCCGAGGACGAAGGGCAGCGCCAGGGCGACGGCCAGCACGGCGAGCGCGGCGTATCCGGACAGGACGCCGGTGAAGAGCAGCACGGTCAGCAGTGCGCCGAGGACCAGCCCGAGCGACTGGGTGATCCCGGTCCAGCCCGACACCTCCGCCCGCTGGCCCACCGGCACCTGGTCGGCGACCGGCGCGGTCGCCCCGGCGAGCATCCCGTTCAGTCCCGCCTGCGCCACGCACCAGCCGAGGGCCACGCCGAGGACGCTGTGCTGGGCGGCGGTCAGCAGCAGGCCGGCGGCGCCGGCCAGAGCCCCGCCGAGGATCCACGGACGCCGCCGCCCGAACCGGCCAGCGGTGCGGTCGGAGACCGCTCCGGCGAGCGGGTTGGCGACGACGGCGACGAGGGCCCCGGCCCCGGTGACCCAGGCGAGGGCGGTGGACTTGTGGGCGGGGTCGAGGTGCTCGAGCTGCAGGGGCAGCAGCATCTGAATGGGCGTCATGAAGGCCATGAAGACGCCGAGGTTCGCGAGGCTGAGGCTCGCCACCCACACCCCGGTGACCCGGCGCGTGGGTTCCCGCAGGGCCGCCGGCGCCGCGTCCGTGCCGTCCTCGACCCGCTGCACGGTCCCTCCCGGGATTCACGAGCCCAACTCATGTTTGGTCCGCCGAGCGTAGCGGCGCGAGGGACACCGCACCAGCCCCCGCGCGCCGTAAGGGGCGCGGGGGCCCCGCAGGGGGTGCCCTACCGCAGCGAGGCGATCAGGTCGCGGTACCAGTGGTAGGAGGCCTTCGGTGTCCGCCGCTGCGTCGCGTAGTCGACGTGCACCAGGCCGAAGCGCTGCGCGTACCCCTCCGCCCATTCGAAGTTGTCCAGCAGCGACCAGACGAAGTACCCCCGCACGTCCACCCCCCGCGCCACCGCCTCCCCGACCGCGTCCACGTGGGCGGCCAGATAGTCGACGCGTGCCTGGTCGTCCACGCCCCCCGCCCTCACGACGTCGTCGCACGAGCAGCCGTTCTCCGTGATCCACACCGGGGGAAGCGCGTCCCCGTACCGGGCCTGAAGGCCCGTCAGGAGTTCCGTCAGCCCCTCCGGGACGACCGGCCAGTCGAAGGCGGTGCGGGGGTAGTCCTTGTCCGGTTCCGCCAGTTCGAAGGGCAGGCCCGCCCCCTCCCCCGGGGCTGTCACCCATGTCGGGTTGTAGTAGTTGACCCCCAGCCCGTCGAGGGAACCGTGCAGCAGCTCCAGATCCCCCTCCCTGACGATCCCTCCCCATTCGGGACCGGTCACCCCGTACGCGCTCAGGTCGGGGTAACTCCCTACCAGCAGCGGGTCGTTGAACATCCGGTTGTGCAGCGCGTCGTACGCCTCCGCCGCCACCGGGGACCCGGCGTCGCGCACGGGAGTGCAGTTGTTGGCGATCCACACCTCCCCCGCGCCCCTGGCCCGCAGCTCCCGGGCCGCAAGCCCGTGGCCGAGCAGCTGGTGGTGCGCCGCCGGCAGGGCGTCCAGCATCAGGGCACGGCCGGGGGCGTGCACTCCGAAGGCGTAGCCGAAGGCCAGGTGCACGAAGGGCTCGTTGAGGGTGATCCAGCGCTGGACCCGGTCGCCCAGACGGTCCGCGACGACCCCCGCGTACGCGGCGAAGGCCTCCGCCGTCTCCCGGCGCAGCCAGCCGCCCTCGTCCTCCAGGGCCTGGGGCAGGTCCCAGTGGAACAGCGTGGGCGTGGGCGTGATCCCGTGCGCGAGCAGTTCGTCGACCAGGCGGTCGTAGAAGTCCAGCCCGCGCGGCTCCACCCGGCCCCGGCCCTCGGGCAGGATGCGCGGCCAGGACAGCGAGAACCGGTAGGCGTCCAGCCCCAGCCCCGCCATCAGGCCGACGTCCTCGCGATAGCGGTGGTAGTGGTCGCAGGCCATGTCGCCGGTGTCGCCGTTCCTCACGACACCCGGACGGGCGGTGAAGGTGTCCCAGACGGACGCACCCCTGCCGTCCTCCCGGACGGCGCCTTCGATCTGGTACGAGGCGGTGGACACGCCCCATTCGAAGCCTGCGGGAAGCCTTGCGGGATGCATCGGTCCGCCTCCAGGGGTCGATCCGCCAGCCAACATGAGTGACACTCATCTCTGCTGATGGCCGACTGTACACGTCATCCGGCAGAGTGGGGACATGCAACCCCTCGCAAGTTCCAGCACCGGCTCCTCCGTCCGCCGCCGTCCGGTCCAGCGGCGCAGCCAGGAGCGTTTCGAGCGGATCCTCGACGCCTGCGCCCAGCTGCTGGACGAGGTCGGCTACACGGCCTTGACCACCAAGGAGGTCGCCCGGCGCGCCGAGGTGCCGATCGGGACGCTCTACCAGTTCTTCACCGGCGTCGAGGGGCTGCTGGGCGCACTGGCCGAGCGCAACCTCACCCACTACACGGACCGGCTGGCCCGGCGGATGGAGGCCGAGCAGCCCGCCGACGTCACCGCCCTGGTCGACCTGGCCGTGGAGGAGTACGTCGCCATGCACCGGGTGACCCCCGGCTTCGGCATCGTGGACTTCGGCCCGGTGGGCCGGGAGGACTCGGGCAGCCTCCACCTGCTCGACGCCGAACTGGAGAACAACACGGCCGTCGCCAACCGCCTGTGGACGCTGTTCGGCCCGATCATCAGCCGGGGCGACGAGAACCACGGCCAGGTGCAGCTGCGGGTCGCCCTGGAGTGCGCGGACGCCGTGCTGCGGCTGGCCTTCCGGGTCGATCCGGAAGGCGACCCGGTGCTGGTCGCCGAGTGCAAGAAGCTGCTCAAGGGCTATCTGAGCGCCCCCTGACCTGCGCCGGCCGCCGCTGCAGCGGCTGACCGGAAGGGCCCGACCTGCGACGACGCCTCCCCGGG
>NZ_JBHSQJ010000062.1:0-38093 GCF_042658505.1 Streptacidiphilus monticola
CCCACGCGGCGGAGCCGCACGGTTCTCTGCAGCCTCGCGTCCCTACGGGGCTACGCCTGCCAGAGGGCGACGGCGGTGCGGTCGTCGGTGAAGCCCTGCGCGCGGGTCTGGAGCTGGCGCAGGAAGTCGGGCGCGTTCGGCGCATGCGGTTGCTGCCAGTGCTCCGCCAGCAGCGTGGCCACCGCCGACGCCCCCGCGAGGACCTCGGCCAACCCCGCCGTCGCCAGGACGAGGACGTCGCCGCGTTCCATCCGCACCGCCCGGAAGCGGAACGCGTCCGGATCGGGCGGCCCGTCAGCTGACAGGCGGCGTCCGGCATACGCGTCATACCAGAAGTCGTCGCCGAGCAGCAGCAGGCCGCCGGGCCCCGTGCCGAAGCCGGCGCGCACCGGGTTGTCGGGGTCGAGGGGCGCGAGCAGCGCGTGCAGCGTGCTGCCGCCGGGGAGGTCGCGGGCCGCGCGGGCGGTGAGGCGCTGCAGGCCGAAGCGGAGGCGTTCCTGCGCGCCTTCCCGCAGGTCGGCGAGGAGTTCCGCGCGGTTGCGGCCGACCGCGCCCGCCAGCAGGCGGGCGGCGTGCTCGGCCATCCGCGGTTCCGGACCGGCCGCGACCACCAGCGCCAGCAGGCCGTCCGCATCCGCGCCGAAGCGGGTGAGCAGCAGCCGGTCCCCGCGCGGGCGCCCGGCGGTGCGGGCCGCCTCGCCCCGGACCGAGGCGGCGCGGAGCACCAGCGCCCCGTGCCGGGCGGCGTCCACGACGGTGTCGGGGGCCGCGTGCCACAGCTCCTCGGGGTCGGTCTCGGGCAGGGGCGCGCCGTCCGGGTCGGGCGCGGACTCGACCAGCGTGGGCGGGCGTTCGGGCAGGCGCGGCTTGTCGAGCGAGATCCGTGGGGCGATCACCCGCGGGTCGGCGGCCGGCTGCTGGGGACGCTTCGGCTCGGGTTCGACGACCACGGTCGGCGTCCGCACGGCTGCCGGGGCGGACGTCCCGGCGGACGTCTCGGTGGCGGCCGAGGAGCCCGTGGCGATCGCGCCGAGCGCGGCCTCGAACCAGTCGTCCACCGTGCCCGAGCGCGGGTCCGCGTGCGGGGTGTCGGGGACGTCGCCGTCCGGTCCGGCGTAGACCGCGTCCCACCACGCGTCGTCGCCACCGCTCATCGTGCCGCCTCCTCGGAGCCGGGTGCCTGCGGGTCATTGTCCATGTCATCGGGCGGAATCCGGTGCGGATCCGGCGAATCGCAGCGCGTCTGGAGCACCTTCGGGTCAGTAGTCCGACAATTCGCCGCAGCGGTTGTCCGAAGGTTCGACTACCGTGCATGCTGCACATGCAGGCATGATGATCACCTGGCAGCCGACGGAGGAGGAGCCCGGGCCATGCTGCAGTTCGTCGGTCTCGACGCCACCGACGAGCAGATCTACCGGGCACTTGTTGACGTGGGCGCGGCAAGTGTGGGCCAGCTGACCGAGCGGCTGCACCTCCCCGAGGACGCAGTGCTGCGCTCGTTGACGTCGCTCCAGCGCCAGGGCCTGGCCGCCCCCTCCGCCACCGTCCCGGGGCAGTACCTGGCGGCGCCGCCGACCACCGCGCTCGGACCGCTGCTGACGCAGCGTCGGCACGAGCTGCGCCAGGCCGAGTTGGAGGTGGAGCTGCTCGCCCACGCCTACCGGCGCAACGGCACGGAGTACCCGGGGCACGAGCTGGTGGAGATCGTCACCGGCGTGGAGAACCTGGCCCGCCGCTTCGCGCAGGTCCAACTCGGCGCGCAGCACGAGCTGCTGGCCCTGGTCACCGAGGACCCCGTGGCCGTTCCGCCCGAGCAGAACGACGCCGAGCCGCTGGCGCTCTCCCGCGGCGTGGCCCACCGGGTGGTACTCACCCGGGCGAGCCTGGAGCGGCCGGGCGGCTTCAGCCGCCTGGCCACGGCGCTGCGCCAGGGCGAGCAGGTGCGGATCGCCGACGCGGTGCCGACCAAGCTCATCGTCGCGGACCGCAGCATCGCGATGGTCCCGCTCCAGCCCCTGGCCGACGTCGCGGCCCGCCCGGCGGAGTCGGGGGCCCTGCTGGTCCGCGCCCCGGGCCTGGTGGAGGCGCTCGTCGCGCTGTTCGAGCAGACCTGGCGGCAGTCCACGCCCGTCCACCTGGACGAGTTGACGGACCGTCCGGTGCCGGACGAGGCCGACCAGCCCGACAAGACCGACCTGCAGATCCTCTCCATGCTGCTGGTCGGCATGACCGACGCCAGCGTGGCCAAACAGCTGGACCTCGGCCTGCGCACCGTGCAGCGCCGGGTCAAGCGGCTGCTGGACCTGGCCGGCGTCACCACGCGGATGCAGCTGGGCTGGTACGCCTACGAACGCGGCTGGGTGGCCCGGTGAGCGCCGGACGGCAGGTCGTAGGCTGAGCACATGTCCGAACCGATCGACCCCGCCGAGGTCCGCCGCCTGACGGATGCGGTGACCCGCCTGCGTCGCGCCCTGCGCAGCAGCATCCGCACCGAGTACCCGTGGGAGTCGCTGCCCATGGCGCAGGTGGAGCTGCTGCAGACACTGGCCCTGGAGCCGCTGCGGGTCGGGGAGTTGGCGGCGCGTCAGCGGCTCGCGCCGAACACCGTGTCGGGCCTGGTCGGCAAGCTGCTGGAGTCCGGCTTCGTGGTCCGCCAGGCCGACCCCGGCGACCGCCGGACCGCGCGCATCGCGCTCACCGACGCGGGCGAGCGCCAACTGGCGGACTGGCAGCGGGCCCACGAGCGCCGCCTGGCCGCTGCGCTGGCGCGGCTAGCGCCCGAGGACAGCAAGGCGGTCCTGAACGCACTGGACGGCCTCGAACACCTCGCCGCGGCGTTGAACGAGGGCTGAGCCACCGCCAGGGGCGCGGGGCCGTGGACATGTGCGGCTCCGCCGCGTGGGCGCGACCAGCCCACCCCCAAGGAGGTTTCGACCCGCACGTGGGGCCGTGACCTCCACGAGTTGGTGGGCTGGTCGCGCCCCACGCGGCGGAGCCGCACGTGCCCAGCCCGCGCCCCTCAGTGGTTCTCGAGTTGCAGGAGGTACTGCTTGGCTTCGAGGCCGGCCGCGAAGCCGGTGAGCGCGCCGTTCTTGCCCAGGACGCGGTGGCACGGGCGGACGATCAGCAGCGGGTTCCTGCCGATCGCCGACGCCACCGCCCGTACCGCGGTGGGCGGCTGGCCGGCCGCGGCCGTGAGCTCGCCGTAGGTGACCGTCGCCCCGTACGGGATGTCGTCCAGGGCCTGCCACACCCGCTGCCGGAACTCCGTCCCCCTCGGCGCGAGTTCGAGGTCGAACTCCTTCAACTCGCCTGCGAAGTACGCCCGCAGCTGCGCCACCGCCGCCGCGAAGAGTTCCGGCGTCTCGGTCCAGTCCGCCTCGGGCTCGCCCGGCTGGCCCTTTGTATTGGGGGCCAGCACCGCCGTCAGGCGGCCGTCGCCGTCCGCGGTGAGCAGCAGCGTGCCCAGGGGCGAATCCGTCGTGGTCCAGTGAGTCGTCATCAGATGCTCCGTGGTGCGGGGGCGTTGTTCGCCCAGAGGTGGTGGACGGCGTAGGAGCGCCAGGGGCGCCAGCGTTCGGCGGCCTCCGGCGGCGCGCCGCAGGCGGCGAGGCCGTGGCGGACGCCGATGTCGGTGGGGAGGAAGACGTCCGGGTCCGCCAGCGCCCGCATGCGGATGTAGCCGACCGTCCACGGCCCGATGCCCGGCAGGGCCAGCAGTTCGGCTGCCGCCTGCTCGCGGTCCACGCCCGGGTCCAGCGTCACGGTGCCGT
Source organism: Streptacidiphilus monticola (assembly GCF_042658505.1). Taxonomy (NCBI): domain Bacteria; kingdom Bacillati; phylum Actinomycetota; class Actinomycetes; order Kitasatosporales; family Streptomycetaceae; genus Streptacidiphilus; species Streptacidiphilus monticola. Next base: position 3,774 of record NZ_JBHSQJ010000062.1, read on the forward strand.
CGGCGAGAGCCGCGCACAGGCCGCGCAGGGCGCGTTGGCGGGCCGCGGGCATGGCCAGGTCGGCGGGGTCGGCGTCGGCGAGAGCGGCGGCGCTCGGGAACAGGGTGGTCAGTCCGCCGCTCGGCGCGGCCAGGGGCTTGCCGTAGCGGACGGCGAGCCGCGCGGCCAGCGTCCGTGCCGCCGCGACGCTGACCTGCTGGCCGAGCACGGCACGGACCGCCAGCTCGTGCGGGTCGACATGTCCCGGCGAACGCAGTCCGGGCCGCCTGCGGACCAGCGCGCCCAGGCCCTCGTCCGCGCCGAGCACCCGGGCGACGGCATCGGGGTCGGCGTCCAGGTCGAACAGCGCCCGGGTGCGCTGGACGGCGGTGGTCAGGTCCCGGAGCTCCGTCAGCTCCAGGCGGCAGTCCAACCAGCCCTTCGGAGCGGCGGGTTCGTCCACTTCGACGACGCCGGGACCGGTCGGCAGGGCGAGCGCCCGGCGGTAGGTCCGGCGGCCGTCGGCGCGGCGGACGACCTCCTCCACGCCGGGAACCGCACGCAGCTCCAGGAAGTCGAAGATCGGCCCGGCTTCGTACGGTTCGCGGTGCGCCAGCCGCAGCGGGACCGCCGCCGACGCGGCGGGCGCCCGGCGGTTGCGGCGCTCGCGCAGCTCGGTGGGCGTCTGCCCGTAGACCTCGCGCACGGTCTCGTTGAACTGGCGGATGCTGGAGAACCCGGCGGCGAAGGCGATCTCACTCGCCGTCAGCTCCGTGGTCTGCAGCAGGATCCGCGCGGTGTGGGCGCGTTGGGAGCGGGCCAGGGCCAGCGGTCCGGCGCCGAGTTCCGCGGTCAGTTCGCGGCCCAGGTGGCGCTCGCTGTAGCCGAGCCGGGCCGCCAGTCCGGCGACGCCCTCGCGGTCCACCACGCCGTCCGCGATCAGCCGCATGGCGCGGCCGACGAGGTCGGCCCGGACGTTCCACTCCGGCGAGCCCGGGGAGGCGTCGGGCCGGCAGCGGCGGCAGGCGCGGAAGCCGGCAGACTGCGCGGCGGCCGCGGTCGGGTAGAAGGTCACGTTCTGGCGCTTGGGCGTGAGCGCGGGGCAGCTGGGCCGACAGTAGATGCCGGTGGTCCGCACGGCGGTGTAGAACACCCCGTCGAGCCGGGCGTCCCGGCTGCTCACGGCCCGGTAGCAGGCCTCGTCGTCCATCTTCACGTGGTCCAGTCTGCGGCATCGCGACGGCAGCGGCTGGCGGGAATCGGACATGGCGGTCCACGCCAGGAGGTGGCGGGATCTTCACGTCGGGCGGCGTTCCCGCCACTCGTGGCACTCCTTGGCCTCGGCCAGGATGGACGCATCAGCCCGCAGCACGAGCAGGAGGCCCGACGATGACGACCCCGACCACGACCACCAGCGCGGTCCTGTCCACGCCCGCCGCCGAGCCGGCCGTCGCCGCCGCCCACTACGCCGCCCGGCTCGCCTTCGAGGCGGACGTCTCCGACGTACGGGCGGACCTGCAGGCGGGGGTGCCCGGGCTGGTCGTCGTCGACTCGCGCAGCGAGGCCGCCTGGGCCCAGGGGCACATCCCCGGCGCCGTCCACCTGCCGACCGCCCGGATCGCGGAACTGGCGGCCGAGCTGGTCCCGGCCGGGGCCACCGTGGTCACCTACTGCTGGGGGCCGGGCTGCAACGGCGCCACCCGGGCCGCGCTGGCGTTCGCACGCCTGGGCTACCCGGTCAAGGAGATGATCGGCGGCTTCGAGTACTGGGTCCGGGAGGGCTTCCCCTTCGACACCGCCCAGGGGACGGAGCAGCGCCCGGTGGACGAGCTGACCGCTCCGCGCGGCGGGATCGCCTGCGCCTGCTGAACCGGCGCCTGCCGGCCGCGGGGGCCGGCAGGCGGGGCCGGAGGTCGGGGCCGGGGGCCGGGCGTCGGCTGCTTGCCGTCGGCTACTTGTAGCTGACGGTCACCGTGTCGAAGCCCAGTGAGCGGAGCAGCCCCTGGAGCATCGCGCGCGTGTTGACCTCGGCGCGGGCGGTCAGGCCGCTCGACCTGGCCGCCGTCTGGATCTTCTGCTGGGCCAGCACGTTCAGCTGCTGCTGATCGTTCGGGTTCCCGGAGAAGAAGTCGCCGATGCGGTCGAACAGCCCGCGTTGCTGGGCGAAGACGTAGCTGCGCTTGGGGTCCAGCGCCGCCGACGCCAACTGCGCGTGCGGGAGCGTGATCTGGGCGCTCCTGCGGTCCCCCGAGACGGTCACGCCCGCCTTGCCGAGGTCGACGTAGGCGTCCACGGACCCGGCCGCGACGTAGAGCGTGCGCGAGCCGAGCAGCGCCGAGGGCAGGAACTTGGCCTCGTGGTCGAGGTCGACCACGATCTGGAAGTTGCCGGCCGCGGCGTCGTAGCGGCTCATGTCCTGGATGGACTGGAGGACCGCGGGCTGGCTGCGGTCGACCGTCGTGGTGGCGAAGGGGTTGGGCAGGCCGGGCAGCCAGTCCAGCTTGGCCGCGGCCAGGAACAGCGCCGCGATCACCGCGAAGGTGATCGGGATGCTGAGGTACCACGGCACCCGGCGCGGCTGCTTCACGACCGTCACCCGGGGCTCCGTCGCAGCCGGGTCCGGCTCCTGCTCGTCAGTCCCGGTCACGCGGGGGCGCAGGGACTTCATGGGGTCACCACTCCTTGGCCTGGGGGCGCCGTCCGTCGACGCCCTCGAACCATCTCCTACCCGCGCCAAGGGAGTTCAGCGCCCCGCTGGGCCACAGGCGGGTAACAGGACGTCAACAGCGGGGCTACCAGCGGCCTTCCAACCGCAGCACCGCCTTGCGGGTCTGCTCGCGGTCGCGGTGCTCCGCCCGCGCGGCGGCCCGCGCGTTCTCGCGGCCCAGCTTGCGGTAGCTTTCCAGACGGCGCACCGGCAGCAGCCCGTCGTCCACGGCCGCGAGCACCGCGCAGCCGGGCTCGGCGGTGTGCCGGCAGTCTGCGAAGCGGCACTCGGCGGCCAGCGTCTCGATCTCGGCGAAGACCCGGTGCAGGCCGGCGGCCTGGTCGTGCAGGCCGACGCCGCGCAGGCCGGGGGTGTCGATGAGGACGCCGCCGCCCGGTAGCGGCAGCAGCTCGCGGGTGGTCGTGGTGTGCCGGCCCTTGCCGTCGGCGCCGATGGCGCGGACGACCATGGCCTGACGTCCCGTCAACATGTTGACCAGGGTGGACTTTCCGGCCCCTGACTGGCCCAGCAGCACGCTGGTGCCGCCGCGCACCCGCTCGCGCAGCGCGTCGAGCCCGGTGCCCCGCTCGGCGCTGACGGCGAGCACGGGGACCTCGGGCGCGACCCGGGTGACGTCGCCCTGGATGTACTCGGCGTCGGGGGCGGCGTCGGCCTTCGTGAGCACGACGACGGGCGCCGCGCCGGACTCCCAGGCCAGGGCGAGGAAACGCTCGACGCGGGCCAGGTCGGGCTCGACGGCGAGGGACACGGCGATCAGCACGGTGTCGACATTGGCCGCGAGCAGCTGCGCCTCGGCCCGGCGCGAGGCGGACGAGCGCTGCAGCAGGGTGCGTCGGGGCGCGATCTGCCGTACGTAGGGGCCGTGTTCGGCGGTAGCGAGGGCGACCCAGTCGCCGGTGACGACGGGCTGCGCGGGATCGGTGGCCGCGGAGAGCAGGCCGTCGGGGGTGACCGCCTCGCAGCGGCCGCGGTCGACGCGGACCACGCGGCCGGGGACCGGGGTCAGCAGGTCGGAGAGGTCAGGAGTCCAGCCGTAGGCGGACAGCAGCATCGGTGAGGTCCTTCGGGAGGAGGGGCGTGGAGGGTCGTGCGGGCGCGATCCGCGCGCCGGGCCTTGGCAGGCAGCTGCATGTCCTCACCTCCTCCTCTCGCTCACCGGAACGGTTCCGGGACGTCGACGCTAGCTCGCGGGCGTCCGCGTGCGCCAAGGGTTTTCGCCGCGAAGCCCCGGCCCTTACGGACTGGGGAGGGCAGGGCGGGGCGCTCAGTCCACGACCGGGCTGCGGCGTTCGATCAGGACGACGTCGCGCCAGACGCCGCGCAGGCGGCCGACGCGCTCGCGGACGCCGATCTCGCGGAAGCCCAGGCGGCGGTGGAGGGCGAGGCTCGCGGCGTTCTCGGGGAAGACACCGGACTGGATCGTCCAGATCCCCGCGGCCTCGGTGGACGCGATCAGCCGCTCCAGCAGCGCTCGCGCCACGCCCCTGCCGCGCGCGTCGGGGTGCACGTACACCGAGTGCTCGACCACGCCCGCGTAGGCGGCACGGGCCGAGACCCGGGAGACGGCGGTCCAGCCGAGCACCCGGCCGTCCGCCACGGCGACGAACCGGTGCCCCGGCAGCTTCGCCGCGTCGAACTCGGCCCAACTGGGGGGCTCCGTCTCGAAGGTGGCCTCTCCCTCGGCGATGCCGAGGGCGTAGACCGCGAGAACCGCGGTGGCGTCCTCGGGGCGCATCGGCCGGATCGTCGGCCGGATCTGCATGGCCGTCACTTCCTTCCGCGCCGGCCTGGCCGGCCGCCCTGGCCGCCGGGCCAGTGGTCGTCGAAGGGCGAGGGGTAGGGGCGACGGCGACGGCGCCCGCCCTGCAGGCGGCCGCGGAGGTTGCCCGGAGAGAGGAAGTCCGCCCAGCGCTCGGGGTACTCGGCCGGGGCGTCCGGTTCCGCCGACGGGTCGTCAGGCGGCGGATACGCCGCGCGGTTGCGCACCGCGGCCCGCCGGGCGTCGGCGCGGCGGATGACCTCGAGGGCGGCTTCCTCCTTGGCCCGCTCGTTCTCGGCACGGGCCTGCGCGGTCTCCCGGGTGGGCCACATCCGGTCGATGGCCGCGTTGAGCGCGGCCCCGATCAGGACCGCGAGCGCGGTCAGCCCGATCCACAGCAGGACGGCGACGGGCGCGGCCAGGGAGCTGTAGACGGTGGGGCCCTCGACGGAGTGCACCAGGTAGAGGCGGAGGAAGACGCTGCAGATGCCGAAGACCAGCAGCGCGGCGACGGCTCCGGGCAGGTCCTCCTTCCACGCGGTCCGCACCGGGACGGCCACGTGGTAGAGCGTGGTCATGAAGACCACGGACAGCAGGATCGCCCCGGGCCAGTAGAGCGCGTGCACCACGCCCTCGGCCGCGGGGAACCATTCGACCAGCGTGTCCGGCCCGGCCAGCAGCAGCGGCAGGACGACCGTGCCCACGATCAGGGCGACGACGTAGAGCCCGAGGGAGAGCAGCCGCGTCTTGACGATGCCGCGCTGGTCCTCCAGCCCGTACATGATCGTCACGGTGTCCACGAAGACGTAGAGCGCGCGGGAGCCGGACCAGAGCGCGAGCAGGAACCCGATGGAGATCAAGTCGGGCCGTCCCCCGCTGAAGACGCTGCGCAGCAGCGGCTGCACGGTCTGCTGCACGGAGTCCGGGGTGAGGACGGTGCCGGCCGCGTTGAGGATGTCGTCCTCAAGCTTGTGGATCACGCCTTCGGAGAGGTAGCCGAGCGTTCCGGCGAGGCAGAGCAGCAGCGGCGGCACGGACATCAACGTGAAGAACGCCACCTCGGCGGCGAGACCGGTGACCCGGTACTCGACGCAGGTGTTGGTGGTGTCCTTGACCAGCTGCCAGGCGATCGAGCGGTACGACTCCCCCTTCCGCCGCGACGCGCGCGCTCGGTGTCGGGCCTTCGGTGGAGTATCGCCAGCAGGTTGCACCCTCCGAGATTATCGGTCCCCGCGCCCCCGTAGGGCCTGCGCAGCCCGCCCCCGCCCCCGCCCCCTCAGGGGCGCGGGGAACTGCGCGACCGGCCCACCGCTCACGGGGGTCCGACCCGTCGCCGAGGACGAACCTCCACGAGCGGTGGGCCCGTCACACGCCGTTCCGCCCCGCCTCCGGCGGAAAGTGCCCGCCCCGGGGAAGCCACCACCCGGGGTGGCCCCTCCGCCTCGCCGGGCCGGACCTCCCTCAGAGGCGGGCCGCTCGCGCAGTTCCTCGCGCCCCCCGCGGAGCGGGCGCGGGCCCGTCATGTTCCGCCCCGCCTCCGGCGGAAAGTGCCCGCCCCGGGGAAGCCACCACCCGGGGTGGCCCCTCCGCCTCGCCGGGCCGGACCTCCCTCAGAGGCGGGCCGCTCGCGCAGTTCCTCGCGCCCCCGCGGGGGCCGGCCCTTGCGCGATTCCTCGCGCCCCCCGCGGAGCGGGCGCGGGCCCGTCATGTTCCGCCCCGCCTCCGGCGGAAAGTGCCCGCCCCGGGGAAGCCACCACCCGGGGTGGCCCCTCCGCCTCGCCGGGCCAGACCTCCCTCAGAGGCGGGCCGCTCGCGCAGTTCCTCGCGCCCCCCGCGGGGGCCGGCCCTTGCGCGATTCCTCGCGCCCCCCGCGGAGCGGGCGTTGCGCGGCTCGTCGCGCCCCCCGCGGGGTCGGCCGTTGCGCGGTTCCTCAGGTCCCCAGATGGGGGCTACCGTGCAGGCATGAGCTTCGACTCCGTCGCGCCACGGGCCACCCACACGGTCGTCAACCAGCCCCCGCCGCTGGTCGGTTACGACGTCTTCGGCGCGGATGCCGCCCTCCGCGAGGGCGTGGGGCGGTGGGTCGGGCCCGCGCAGCGGGCCGAGGTGGAGGGCGAACTGACCGCCCTCGGCCTCGCCGCCGGCTCCGCCGGCTGGCAGCGGCTCGGCGAGCTGGCCAACACCAACCCGCCGGTGCTGCGCACCCACGACCGTTACGGCAACCGCATCGACGAGGTCGAGTTCCACCCGGCCTGGCACCAGCTGATGGACAAGGCCGTCTCCTCCGGTCTCACCGGGGACGCGTGGACCCGGCCCTCCGGGCACGTCCGCCGCGCCGCCGGCTTCTACGTCTGGTCGCAGGTGGAGTTCGGGCACGGCTGCCCGGTCTCGATGACCCACGCCGCCGTCCCGGCCCTGCTCACCGACCCGCAGCTCGCCTCCGAGTGGGTGCCGAGGCTGACGTCGCGTCAGTACCAGGAGGGCCTGGAGCCCCCGGCCCAGAAGGCCGGCTGCATCGCGGGCATGGGGATGACGGAGAAGCAGGGCGGCTCCGACGTCCGCGCGAACACCACCCGCGCCGTCCCGCTCGACGCCGCCGGGGAGTACCTGCTCACCGGGCACAAGTGGTTCTGCTCCGCGCCGATGTCGGACGTCTTCCTGGTGCTCGCCCAGGCACCCGGCGGGATCAGCTGCTTCGTCGTACCCCGGGTGCTGCCGGACGGGCGCCGCAACCCGTTCCAACTGCAGCGGCTCAAGGACAAGTTGGGCAACAAGTCGAACGCCTCCTCCGAGGTCGAGTTCGACGGCACCTGGGCCCGGCGGCTCGGCGAGGAGGGCCGGGGCGTCCGCGTGATCATCGAGATGGTGGCCGCCACCCGCATGGACTGCGTCCTGGGCTCCGCCGCACTGATGCGCCAGGCCGTCGCCCAGGCCACCCACCACGCCGCCCACCGCAGCGCCTTCGGTGGTCCGCTGCTCGACAAGCCGCTGATGCGCAACGTCCTCGCGGACCTCGCGCTGGAGTCGGAGGCCGCCACGACCACCGCGCTGCGTCTCGCCGCCGCCTTCGACTCGGCCGATCCCCAGGAGGCGGACTTCCGCCGACTGGCGGTCGCGGTGTCCAAATACTGGATCACCAAGCGCTGCTCGGCGGTCGCCGCCGAGGCGCTGGAGTGCCTGGGCGGCAACGGCTACGTCGAGGAGTCGGGCATGCCCCGACTGTTCCGCGAGTCGCCGCTCAACTCCGTCTGGGAGGGGTCCGGCAACGTCAACGCGCTGGACGTGCTGCGGGCGCTGCGCAGCGAGGCCCAGACGGCCGCCTTCACGGCGGAGTTGACCCTGGCTCAGGGGGCCGACCGCCACTACGACCAGGCGCTGCACGAACTCAAGGAGCAGCTCGCCGTCGTCGACGAGGGCGACGCCCGACGCGTGGTGGAGCGGCTGGCGCTGCTGCTGCAGGCCGGTCTGCTGCTGCGCTTCGCGCCGTCCCACGTGTCGGACGCCTTCTGCGCGTCCCGCCTCGGCGGCGACTGGGGCCGGGCCTTCGGCACGCTGCGCAGCAGCCAGGAGCTGGCCGCGGTGGTGGACCGGGCGCGGCCGCGGCTGTGACCCCGATCACCGGGAATCCCACATAGCGAGTCACGACTGTCCATCATGTGGATGGAGGTGGACGGCAGAAAGATCGGCATGCGACGCTTCTGCCATGTCTGGTGCCGGAACTGCCTTGGTGGGTCGACTTCACGTCGACCTCTGCCGCATGTCCAGCGCCATCTGTCCGGCCCGCTGACCACCCCCCGACGCGAACGTTCGACCAACGACGCGCACGGGCTTCCGGCCGGAGTCATCACCCCGCAGATCCTGCGAAGACGCAGGTCGGCGATGTAACTCCGCGGCCGAGGACAGCCCGACAGGCCCCGCCCACCTGCCGAAGGACCGCTCCCATGGCTGCCTCCCCCACCCCCGCCTCTCCGAAGCGCAAGGCCACCCGCCATCGCGGCGAAGGCCAGTGGGCCGTCGGCCACTTCACCCCGCTCAACGCCAACGAGCAGTTCAAGAAGGACGACGACGGTCTCAATGTGCGGACACGCATTGAGACGATCTACGCCCATCGCGGCTTCGACTCCATCGACCCGACCGACCTGCGCGGCCGGATGCGCTGGTGGGGTCTGTACACCCAGCGCCGCCAGGGCATCGACGGTGGCAAGACCGCGATCCTGGAACCGCACGAGCTGGACGACGAGTTCTTCATGCTCCGGGTCCGCATCGACGGCGGACGGCTGACGGTCGCCCAGCTGAAGGCGATCGGCGAGGTCTCCCAGGAGTACGCCCGCGGCACGGCCGACCTGACGGACCGCCAGAACGTCCAGTTCCACTGGATCCGCATCGAGGACATGCCGGCGATCTGGCAGAAGCTGGAATCCGTGGGCCTGTCCACCACCGAGGCCTGCGGCGACACCCCGCGCACCATGCTCGGCTCGCCCGTCGCCGGCATCGCGGCCGACGAGATCGTGGACGGCACCCCGGCGCTGGAGGAGATCCACCGCCGCGTCATCGGCAACAAGGAGTTCTCCAACCTGCCGCGCAAGTTCAAGACGGCGATCTCCGGTTCCCCGCTGCTGGACGTGGCCCACGAGATCAACGACGTCGCCTTCGTCGGCGTGGTCCACCCCGAGCACGGCCCCGGCTTCGACGTGTGGGTCGGCGGCGGACTGTCCACCAACCCGCGGCTGGGCGTGCGCCTGGGCGCCTGGGTTCCGGTGGAGGAGGTGGCCGACGTCCACGTCGGCATCGTGTCGATCTTCCGTGACTACGGCTACCGCCGCCTGCGCAACCGGGCCCGGCTGAAGTTCCTGGTCGCGGACTGGGGCGCGGAGAAGTTCCGCCAGGTGCTGGAGGACGAGTACCTGCACCGCAGGCTGATCGACGGCCCCGCCCCGGCCGAGCCGGTGGAGCGCTGGCGCGACCACGTCGGCGTGCACCGGCAGAAGGACGGCAACTTCTACGTCGGCTTCGCCCCGCGCGTGGGCCGGGTGGACGGCGCGACCCTGGCGAAGATCGCCGACCTGGCCGCCGCCCACGGCTCGGACCGGCTGCGTACCACGGCCGAGCAGAAGATGATCGTGCTGGATGTGACGGAGGACCAGGTCGAGTCGCTGGTGGCCGGGTTGGAGGCGCTGGATCTGCGGGTCACGCCGTCCCCGTTCCGTCGCGGCACGATGGCCTGCACCGGCATCGAGTTCTGCAAGCTCGCCATCGTCGAGACCAAAGAGCGCGGCCGCACGCTGATCGACGAACTCGAGGCCCGGCTGCCGGAGTTCGACGAGCCGCTGACCATCAACATCAACGGCTGCCCGAACGCCTGCGCCCGGATCCAGGTCGCGGACATCGGCCTCAAGGGCCAGCTGGTCCTGGACGAGAACGGCGAGCAGGTCGAGGGCTTCCAGGTGCACCTGGGCGGCGCACTGGGCCTGGAGGCCGGCTTCGGCCGCAAGGTCCGCGGCCTCAAGGTCACCAGCGACGGCCTCGCCGACTACGTCGAGCGCGTCCTGCGCCGCTACCTCGCCGAGCGCGAGGAGGGCGAGCGCTTCGCGCAGTGGACGCAGCGCGCGAGCGAGGAGGCGCTGTCGTGAGCGAGGTCCGCGAGGCAACGGTCCCGGCCATGCGTACGAGCCCCCGCTCCCGCCGAGCGGGGCGGGCGAACCAGGAGGCCGCGCGATGAGCGAGCGAGCCGCGCCGTTCTACTGCCCGTACTGCGGGGACGAGGACCTGCGCCCCAGCGAGACCGGCGGACACGGGAGTTGGGAGTGCGTCTCCTGCCGCCGCGCCTTCGCCCTGAAGTTCCTCGGACTGCTGTCACCGACCGCCTCGCCCACAGGGGGAGCCACCCATGAGCACGACGACTGACGAGCTGGAGCAGCTCGCGCTCCAGGCCGGGCGCGACCTGGAGGAGGCGAGCGCCCAGGAGATCATGGCCTGGGCCGCCGAGACCTTCGGCAAGCGCTTCTGCGTCACCTCCTCCATGGAGGACGCCGTCGTCGCCCACCTCGCCTCGGTCGCGCTGCCCGGCGTGGACGTCGTCTTCCTGGACACGGGCTACCACTTCCCGGAGACCATCGGCACCCGCGACGCCGTCGCGGCGACCATGCCGGTCAACGTCATCACGGTGACGCCGCGTCAGACCGTGGCCGAGCAGGACGCCGAGTACGGGCCCCGGCTGCACGACCGCGACCCGGACCTGTGCTGCGCGCTGCGCAAGGTCGAGCCGCTGAACCGGGGCCTGGCGGGCTACGACGCCTGGGCCACCGGCCTGCGCCGCGACGAGTCGCCCACCCGGGCGAACACGCCGGTCGTCTCCTTCGACCCGAAGCGGGGCAAGGTCAAGATCGCCCCGATCGCCCGCTGGACCCAGGACGACGTGGACGCCTACGTCGCCGAGCACGGCATCCTGCTCAACCCGCTCCTGTTCGACGGCTACCCGTCGATCGGCTGCTCGCCGGAGTCCTGCACCCGGCGCGTCGCCGAGGGCGAGGACCCGCGCTCGGGCCGCTGGGCGAACGCCGGCAAGACCGAGTGCGGCATCCACCTCTGACCGACCGCTGACCACCCGTCACCTCCCCACCCTGGAGCAGACCTTCATGACCACGACCGCTGACGCCCCGGCCTCCACGGCGGCCGCCGTGCAGCAGTGCGGCGCCACCGTGTGGCTGACCGGCCTGCCCAGCGCCGGGAAGACCACCATCGCCACCGCGCTGGCCGAGCGGCTGCGCGCCGAGGGCCACCGGGTGGAGATCCTCGACGGGGACGAGATCCGCGAGTTCCTCTCCCGGGGCCTCGGCTTCACCCGCGAGGACCGCGACACCAACATCCAGCGCATCGGCTTCGTCGCCGAGTTGCTGGCCTCCAACGGCGTCAAGGTGCTCGCCCCGGTGATCGCCCCCTACGCCGACTCCCGCGCCGCGGTCGCCGCCCGCCACGCCGCCAAGGGAACCGCCTACCTGGAGGTCCACGTGGCCACTCCGGTCGAGGTCTGCTCGGTCCGCGACGTCAAGGGCCTGTACGCGAAGCAGGCGGCCGGTGAGCTCAAGGGGCTGACCGGGGTCGACGACCCGTACGAGGCCCCGGAGAGCCCGGACCTGCGCATCGAGACGCACGAGCAGACGGTCGCCGAGTCGGCCGCAGCCCTGCACGCCCTGCTCACCGAGAGGGGACTGGCATGACCGTCACCACCACCGCGACCACTGCGGCCACCCGCACCCTGAGCCACCTCGACGCCCTCGAGGCCGAGTCGGTGCACATCTTCCGCGAGGTCGCGGGCGAGTTCGAGAACCCGGTGATCCTCTTCTCCGGCGGCAAGGACTCGATCGTCATGCTGCACCTGGCGCTCAAGGCCTTCTGGCCCGCGCCGGTCCCCTTCGCGCTGCTGCACGTGGACACCGGGCACAACTTCCCCGAGGTCATCGAGTACCGCGACCGGACCGTGGCGCGGCACGGGCTGCGCCTGCACGTCGCCTCCGTGCAGGAGTTCATCGACAGCGGCCGGCTGCGCGAGCGCCCCGACGGCACCCGCAACCCGCTGCAGACCGTGCCGCTGCTGGACGCCATCGAGACCAACCGCTTCGACGCGGTCTTCGGCGGCGGCCGCCGCGACGAGGAGAAGGCCCGCGCCAAGGAGCGTGTCTTCTCGCTGCGCGACGAGTTCGGCGCCTGGGACCCGCGCCGCCAGCGCCCGGAGCTGTGGTCGCTCTACAACGGCCGGCACGCCCCGGGCGAGCACGTGCGCGTGTTCCCGCTGTCCAACTGGACCGAGCTGGACGTGTGGCAGTACATCGCCCGCGAGCAGATCGAGCTGCCGCAGATCTACTACGCGCACGAGCGCGAGGTGTTCCAGCGCAACGGCATGTGGCTGACCGCCGGCGCGTGGGGCGGTCCCAGGGACGGCGAGACGGTCGAGCGCCGCCTGGTCCGCTACCGCACGGTGGGCGACATGTCCTGCACCGGCGCCGTGGACTCGGACGCCGCCACCGTCGAGGCCGTCATCGCCGAGGTGGCCGCGTCCCGGCTGACCGAGCGGGGCGCCACCCGCGCGGACGACAAGCTCTCCGAGGCCGCGATGGAAGACCGCAAGCGCGAGGGATACTTCTAAATGAGCACCACCGAACTGACCGACCAGGCCACCTCGCTGCTGCGCTTCGCCACCGCGGGCTCCGTCGACGACGGCAAGTCAACTCTGGTGGGACGACTGCTCCATGACAGCAAGTCGGTCCTGGCCGACCAGCTGGAGGCGGTCGAGCACGCCTCCCGCCGTCGCGGGCAGGAGGCCCCGGACCTCGCGCTGCTGACCGACGGCCTGCGCGCCGAGCGCGAGCAGGGCATCACCATCGACGTCGCCTACCGCTACTTCGCCACCCCCAAGCGGCGGTTCATCCTCGCGGACACCCCGGGGCACGTGCAGTACACCCGGAACATGGTCACCGGCGCCTCCACCGCCGAGCTGGCCGTGGTCCTGGTGGACGCCCGCAACGGCGTCGTCGAGCAGACCCGCCGGCACGCGGCCGTGGCCGCGCTGCTGCGCGTCCCGCACGTGGTGCTCGCCGTGAACAAGATGGACCTGGTGGACTACGCCGAGCCCGTCTTCGCCGCCATCGCCGAGGAGTTCGGCGCCTACGCCGCCTCGCTGGGCGTCCCGGACGTCACCGCCATCCCGATCAGCGCGCTGGCGGGGGACAACGTCGTCGAGGCCTCCGCCACCATGGACTGGTACGGCGGCCCGACGCTCCTGGAGCACCTGGAGACGGTGCCGGTGGGCACCGACCCGGAGGCCGAGCAGGCCCGCTTCCCGGTGCAGTGCGTGATCCGCCCGCAGAACGAGGAGCACCGCGACTACCGCGGCTACGCCGGGCAGTTGGCCTCCGGCGTGCTGCGCGTGGGCGACCCGGTGACCGTGCTGCCGTCGGGGCGCACCTCCACCGTCTCCGGGATCGACGTACTGGGCCAGGAGGCCGAACTGGCCTACGCCCCGCAGTCGGTGACGGTCCGCCTGGCCGACGACATCGACGTCTCGCGCGGCGACCTGATCGCGGGCGGCACCGCCCCCGAGGCCACCCAGGACGTCTCCGCCACGGTCGCGCACCTCAACGAGCGCCCGCTGCGCGTCGGCGACCGGGTGCTGCTCAAGCACACCACCCGGACCGTGCGGGCGATCGTCAAGGACATCCCCTACGCGATCGACATCGACACACTCGAGCAGGTCCCCGGTCCGGGCAGCCTGGAGGTCAACGCCATCGGCCACGTCGTGCTGCGCACGGCCGAGCCGCTGGCGCTGGACGACTACCGCGTCAACCGCCACACCGGATCGTTCCTGCTGATCGACCAGGCGGACGGCACCACCCTCACGGCCGGCATGGCCGGAGAGGCTTTCTGACCCCATGAAGGAGTCACTCAGGATGAGCAGCGAGGCCTTCTCGCTCATGGCGAAGGAAGGCGGGCGCGTCGGCAGCGGCACGCTCGGCTCCGGCCAGGGCGGCGTCGCGCGATGTGGGTACTGACGGCCGCCGCGCCTTGGCGAACCGTCAGTACCCCGACGCCCACGACCGAGACCTTTCTGCCCGTCCTGAGGAGTTCCCTGCCATGTCGCACATCCCCAGCCGTTTCCAGCCCACCAGACGCGCCGCGCTGGCCGCCGTCTCCGGCATAGCCGCGCTCGGTCTGCTCACCGCCTGCGGGTACGGGTCGAAGTCGACCAGCACCTCGGCCGCCGCGCCGGCCGGCTCGGCCGCGGCGAGCGGCTCGACCGCCGCGCTGTCCGCGTCCACGGTGCGGATCGGCTACTTCGCCAACCTGACCCACGCCACGCCGCTGATCGGCGTCCAGGACGGCCTCTTCGCCAAGGCACTGGGCAGCACGAAGATCCAGACCCAGATCTTCAACGCCGGCCCGAGCGAGATCGAGGCGCTCAACTCCGGTGCCATCGACATCGGCTGGATCGGCCCCTCGCCCGCGATCAACGGCTACGTCAAGTCCAAGGGCGCCGCCCTGAAGATCATCTCCGGTGCCACCTCCGGCGGCGCCGAGCTGGTGGTCAACCCCGCGAAGATCAAGTCGGTCGCCGACCTCAAGGGCAAGAAGATCGCCACCCCGCAGCTGGGCAACACCCAGGACGTGGCGCTGCTCAACTTCCTCGCCGGCAAGGGCTACAAGGTCGACGCCAAGACCGGCGCGGGCGACGTCTCGGTCGTCCGCACCGACAACTCGCTGACCCCGACCGCCTACTCGGCCGGCCAGATCGACGGCGCCTGGGTGCCCGAGCCGACCGCCTCCAAGCTGGTCGCCGAGGGCGCGAAGGTGCTGGTCGACGAGAAGTCGCTGTGGCCGGACGGCAAGTTCGTCACCACCAACGTCATCGTCTCCCAGTCCTTCCTCAAGGCCCACCCGGACGTCGTCAAGGCGGTGCTGACCGCCTCGGTCGACACCAACGCCTGGATCGCCGCCAACCCGGACCAGGCCAAGAAGGACGCCAACGCGGCCCTGCTCGCACTGACCAAGAAGGCCCTCAAGGACAAGGTGCTCGACACCGCCTGGTCCGAACTGGCCGTCACCAACGACCCGCTGGCGTCCACCCTCAAGGAGGAGGCGCAGCACTCGGTCACCGCCGGGTTCATCAGCCAGCCCGACCTGTCCGGCATCTACGACCTCACCCTGCTGAACGAGGTCCTGGCGGCCAAGGGCCAGCCGAAGGTGTCGGCCGCAGGCCTCGGCACCGAGTAACCCCGCCCGACCGACCGTCCCGACTCCGGCGGTCGCCCGGGGCCGCGTCGATGGCCAATCATCACGGACCCGGGCGGCCCCCGGCACACCCCTCCAGGAGGTGAGCATGACCGCCCCGGTTCTCGCACAGCAGACCGACGTCGCCGCCGTCACGCTCGACCACGTCTCCAAGTCCTTCGGTGCGCCCGGCGCGGCGAACCTGGTGCTGGACGACATCAGCCTGAACGTCGCCCCGGGCGAGTTCGTGTGCCTGCTCGGCGCGTCGGGCTGCGGCAAGTCCACCCTGCTCAACCTGGTCGCCGGCCTCGACCGCCCGACGGCGGGCACGATCGAGGTCCCCGGCGGCCGGGCCGCCCTGATGTTCCAGGAGCACGCCCTCTTCCCGTGGCTGACGGCCGGTCAGAACGTCGAGCTGGCGCTGCGGCTGCGCGGCGTGCCGCGCGGCGAGCGCCGCGCCGAGGCGCAGCGCCTGCTGGAGCTGGTCCGCCTCGGCGGCGCGCACGGCAAGCGCGTGCACGAGTTGTCCGGCGGCATGCGCCAGCGCGTGGCCATGGCGCGGGCGCTGGCCCAGGACGCCTCCGTGCTGCTGATGGACGAGCCGTTCGCGGCCCTCGACGCGATCACCCGCGACGTGCTCCACGAGGAGCTGACGCGGATCTGGGAACAGACCGGCATCAGCGTCCTGTTCGTCACCCACAACGTGCGTGAGGCCGTCCGCCTCGCGCAGCGGGTCGTGCTGCTCTCCTCCCGGCCCGGTCGGATCGCCCAGGAGTGGTCGATCGACCTGCCGCAGCCGCGCCGCATCGAGTCGTCGGGGGTCGCCGACCTCGCCGTCGAGATCACCGACAAGCTCCGAGGGGAGATCCGCCGCCATGTCCAGCACTGACACCCAGCCGGCCGCCGTCGACCAGCGACCGGCCGGCGAGCGGCCGGTCGACGACGTCGCCGACCTCGGGGCGGGCCTCGACGCGCTCGAGACCCAGACCGCCGCCCGCACCCCGCTGCGGCAGATCCTCACCGGCAAGGTCCTGCCGCCGGTGATCGCGATCGTGCTCGTGCTCGCGGTGTGGGAGATCGCCTACCTGTCCCACATCAAGCGTCCCGACCTGCTGCCCAGCCCGCTGGACGTATGGCGTAGCCTGCACCAGCAGTGGCTCGAGGGCACCATCCTCAGCGTCATCTGGACCTCGCTCTCGCGCGGCGTGCTGGGCTTCCTGGCCTCCGTCGTCATCGGCACCCCGATCGGCCTGCTGGTCGCCCGGGTCAAGCCGGTGCGCGCGGCGATCGGGCCGATCCTGTCCGGTCTGCAGTCCATCCCGTCGGTGGCCTGGGTCCCGGCGTCGATCATCTGGTTCGGCCTCAGCAACGCGACCATCTACGCGGTCGTGCTGCTGGGCGCCGTCCCGTCCGTCGCCAACGGCCTGGTCGCCGGCGTGGACCAGATCCAGCCGCTCTACCTGCGCGCGGGCCGGACGCTGGGCGCGCGGGGCTGGACCGCCATCCGCCACGTGCTCATCCCGGCGGCGCTGCCCGGCTACCTGGCCGGGCTCAAGCAGGGCTGGGCGTTCTCCTGGCGTTCGCTGATGGCGGCCGAACTCATCGCCCAGTCCCCCTCCTTGGGCCTGGGCCTGGGCCAGTCCCTGGAGAACGCCCGCGAGGTCCAGGACATGCCCGGGGTGCTGGCGACGATCATCCTCATCCTGCTCGTCGGCATCGGCATCGAACTGCTGGTCTTCGCCCCGCTCGAGCGCCGGGTGCTGCGCTCGCGCGGTCTGCTGGTGGCCCGGCGGTGACCCCGGTGCGGCTGCTCCTCCTGGCCCATGGCTCCCGCGACCCGCGCCACGCGGCGACGGTGACCGAACTGGTCGCCCGCGTGCGCGGGTTGCGGCCCGGCCTGGAGGTGGACGCCGCCTATCTCGACCACTGCGCCCCGCGCATCCCGCGGGCGCTGGCCGTCTCCGACGCCCCCGTGGTCGCCGTGCCGCTGCTGCTGGCACGGGCCTTCCACGCCACCTCCGACATCCCCGGCGTGCTGCGCGACGCCTCGGCCCGACTGCCCCGGCTGACCATCCGTCAGGCGGACGTGCTGGGCCCGTCCCCGCTGCTCCTGGACGCCCTGGACCGGCGCCTGGCCGAGGCGGGCGTCCGTCCGTCCCCCGACACCGGCATCGTCCTCGCCGCGGCGGGTTCCTCCGACGCGAGGGCCAACGCGGTCACGCGTGCGGTCGCCGCCGCGTACGCGCGCACCCGCGGCTGGGGCGGCGTCGAGGTCGCCCACGCCTCCGCGGCCCCGCCGCGCGTCGCGGACGCGGTCGCCGCGCTGCGCGCCCGCGGCATCGCCGCCCACCGCATCGCCGTGGCCCCCTACCTGCTCGCCCCGGGCCTGCTCCCGGACCGCATCACGACCCAGGCCCACGCCGCAGGCGTCCTGACGGTCGCTCAGCCCCTCGGCCCCGCCCCGGAACTGGCCCGCCTGGTCCTGCACCGCTTCGACGCCACCCTTGCGGACACGACCACCCCCCTCCCCCTGACAGCCTGACCCGGCTGCACAGCGCGCCCTGCGCGCGCCAGACAGCCCTGCCGGTGGGACGTCCCTGCCCCCGGCCCACACCGGGGACGTACCGACGGTCGCTCAACTTCTCGACGCGCCTGTGGGCACGAGCTCGGGCGGTGCCCGGAGGTCCGGGCGCGGGGCTTCGCGGTGATGGCACCTCCGCCGCCGGGGGCCGGGACGGGCTTGCACGACAGGGGCTTGCCACCGCCGGCACGGGGCCGCGTCCGCCGGACCCCGCATTAGGCTTCCGCGCTGCCGCCGCTCACCGTGCTCGTCAACGGGCTTCCCGCGGCCGGGAAGACCACGCTGGCCCGGTCCCTGGCAAGGGAGCTGGGCCTTCCTCTGTTCAGCAAGG
The DNA here is from genome assembly GCF_042658505.1 of Streptacidiphilus monticola. Lineage (NCBI taxonomy): Bacteria > Bacillati > Actinomycetota > Actinomycetes > Kitasatosporales > Streptomycetaceae > Streptacidiphilus > Streptacidiphilus monticola. Next base: position 21,913 of record NZ_JBHSQJ010000062.1, read on the forward strand.
ACGCGGTCAAGGAGACCCTGGCCGACACGCTTGCACCGCTCCGGCCCGCCGACGCCACCGATCGCCGGTGGAGCTCCTACCTGGGCAGGGCCAGCGGCGAACTGCTCTGGACCCTGCTCGCGGAGGCCCGAGGCTCGGCCGTCCTCGAGTCCCCCTGGTACACGACGATGCGGCCCCTGGTCCGGGCGGGCATGGCCCGCGCGGGGGTCGATCCGGCGGACACCGTCGAGGTGTGGTGCGAGGTGCCGACGGCCCTGGCCCGTGAACGCTTCCTGGCGCGCGTGCCGGAACGTCACCCGGTGCACCCGGAGCGGCCGGGCGGTTTCGAAGGCGAATGGAGCGTGCGGGCGGAGACGGCCCGCCCGCTGGACCTCGGGGGCGAGGTCGTCGTCGTGGACACGATCCGGCCGGTCGACGTAGGCGCCCTGGCCGAACACGTAGGCGGGGCCCCCTCCGAGGGAGCCCCGCCCGTTCGTGCGCAACGGCGCCGGTCGACGCCGTCAGCCGTCGCGGCGTCAGCGACGTGACACGTCGTCAAGGTCGATGACGTCGGCGTCCTTGTCCAGGCCCGCGCCGCCCGAGGCGATCACGCGGGACCCGCCGTCGCCGGCCTTGCGGTCGGCGTGGCCGGGCCACCAGGCCGCGTGGCCGATGAGGGCCGTGAGCGACGGGGTGAAGAACATCGCCATCACGAAGGCGGCGATCACGATGCCGAAGCTGATCGAGAAGCCCATCTCCGAGAAGATCGTGTTCCCCGCCAGCAGCATGCTCGCGAAGGTGCCCGCCAGGATCGCGCCCGCCGCGGCCACCGTCGGACCGGCGTGGCGCAGGGCCTCGGCGGGCGNCCGCCTCCCGGGGGCTGCGGCCCTCGCGGGCCTCCTCACGGAGGCGGGAGATCATCAGGATGTTGTAGTCGGTGCCGATGGCGACCACGAACAGGTAGATGAACACCGGCAGCATGAAGATCAGTCCGGCCTGGTGCACCATGTGCTGGAAGATCAGCACGGTGGCGCCGAGGGTCGCGGCGAAGCCGAGGCCGACCGAGGCCATCAGGTACCAGGGGGCCACGACCGAGCGCAGCATCAGGCCGAGGATCAGCATGATCAGCAGGCCGGCGATCGGGAAGACCACCGAGTAGTCGTGGTTGATGGCCTTGTTGATGTCCTTGTAGACCGCCGTCAGACCGCCCACCAGGGACTTGGTCCCGCTCGGGGTGTCGGCGTGGGCGACGTTGCGGATGTCGCCGACGACCGCGATGGCCTTCTCGCTCTGCGGGTCGTACTTGAGGATCACCGCGATGTCGGCGGTCTTCCCGTCCTTGCTGAACTTGGCCGGGGTGACCGAGGCGACGCCGTCGACGCCCTTGAGCTTCTGCTCCAGGCCGGAGACCGCGGCCGGGTCCAGCGCGCTGCCGGAGGTGACGTAGACGTCGGTCGGCGAGGCCGCGCCGGCGCTGAAGGCCTTGGTCAGGGTGTCCTGGACGACCATCGACTCCTTCGTCTTCGGCATGGAGCCGGAGGCGAAGTCGAAGCTGGCCTTGTAGGTGGTGGCCACCAGCGCCAGGGCGACCATGAGCAGACCTGAGACGGCGGCGACCAGGGCCGGCTTGCGCTGAACCGTGCGGCCGACGGCCGCGAAGCGGGTGCCCTCCGGCTCGATCTTCCACTTCTTCGAGGGCCAGAACAGGGCGCGCGGCGGGATCAGCGAGAACACCGCCGGGACCAGGGTCAGGCCCGCGATCAGGGTGACGAACACGGAGATGGCGAGGGCGGGGCCCATCTGCTTGAGGAAGGAGACCGAGGAGAGGCTCAGGGCCAGGAAGGCGATGATGACCGCACCGGCCGCGGAGGCGATGGCCTCGCCGACGCGCCCCACCGCGTGGATCATCGCTTCCTTGTGGTCCTCGCCCCGCCGCAGCCGCTCCCGGTAACGGAACATCAGGAACAGGATGTAGTCCGTGCCGACGCCGAAGAGCACCACGGTGAGGATGCCGGAGACGGAGTCGTTGGACGACAGGTTCAGCAGCTTGGTGATGTCCGCGATCAGGCCGTTGGCCGCGGCGCCGGCGATGCCGATGAGGATCAGCGGCAGGAAGGCCATCAGCGGGGCGCGGAAGATCAGCAGCATCGCCACGACGATGATGACGAAGGTGCCAACGCCGATCGCGGCGCTGCCGCGCTTGGACGCGTCCGACTGGTCCAGCGCCTGCGCCGCCGAACCGCCGAGCTTGGCGTCCAGGTGGCTCGCGGAGGCGAGCTGCTTGACGTCCTCACGCAGCACCTTGGCGGCGTCGGACTGCTTGGGCTGGCCCGCCGACTTCTGGTCCATCTTCACCAGCGCGAGGCCGTACTTGCCGTCGCTGGAGAAGGGGCCGGTGATGACCGCCTGGACCTGGTCGATGCCCTTGGCGCCGAGATCCTGGTTGATCCGGGTGATGGCGGCCTTGTCCGCGGGCGTCAGCGCCTGGCCGTCGGTGCGCTGGTAGAGCACCTCGGCCGAGGGCGTGAAGGCCGCCGGGAACGCCTTCTGCTGGAGTTCCATCGCCTGGATGGACTCGTAGCTCTTGGGCAGGAAGCTGCTCTCGTCACTGTTCGAGTTCAGCGTCGGCGCACTGACCGCGATGGCGACCGCGGCGACGAGCCAGGCCACGATCGTCCAGACAGGGTGGCGTACCACGACCCGTCCGATGCGATGAAACATGGGTGAATGCCCCTCCCAGGCACGGACCACCGCCACCGCGGGTGAGGACGCGGGCAGGGATGATCGGTCCGGCGAGCCGAGATCGAAGGCTAGCCGGGCGGCAAGTAAGTTCACGGCATCCTAAGAAGGACACTTGCCGGGCGGCAAGTCACTTAGGCTGCGCGTGACCATCTTCACCCGCCCGGACAGCCCCTCACCTCGTCCGCCGGGTGGATTCCTCTCCTGCTCAGGGTGGAGGCCCTCCCCCGAGAACCCCGGGGATGCCCCGGGCGTGCCCGGACCACCGCCTGGTCAGGGCGTGCGCAGGGGCCAGGAGGAGTCCACCCGGGCCGCCGGGTCCTTGTCCCTGCGCAGCCACGCCTGGAAGTCCAGCGCCCACGCGGCGTGCCACTCCGCCTGCTGCGCGTGGAGCAGGTCGAGTGTCAGCGAGCCGGCCTCCGCCCGGTACTTGCGGCCGAGCGCGATCGCGACCCGCACCGCCGCCAGGGCGTCGGCGCAGGCCTCGTGCGCGTCCTCCAGGGTGACGCCGTAGACGAGGCAGGCGTTCTGCAGGGACCGCGATCCGCGGCGGTAGCGGTCCAGCGCCCGGTCCACCGTGAGCGGGTCGATCACCGGGCCTATCGGGACCCCGCCCAACCGCTCGCTCAGCGACGGGAGTTGGTGGCGCGTCAACTCCGCCCCGATCAGGCTGAGGTCGAAGGGCGCGTTGTAGACGACGATCGGCACGCCCTGCCGCCAGTGCTCCGCCAGGGCGGCGGCCACCTCCTCCACGACCTCGGCCGCCGGGCGCCCCTCGGCCACGGCCCGTGCCGTGGTGATCCCGTGGACCGCCGTGGCCTCTGCCGGGATCTCCACTCCCGGATCCGCCAGCCAGCGGGTGCGCTTGAGCACGTCCCCGCCCTTGACCTCGACCAGCGCGGCGGTGACGATCCGCGCCTCCCCCGGATCCGTCCCGGTGGTCTCGAGATCGAACCCGACCAAGGTTTCGTGCACCCAACTCATCGGCCCCGTCCCATCCCTTCCGTAGACGGGGACCATCATCCCGTGCGCCACTGACAGCCCAGCGGCCACCCCTGACGCAGCCTCAGGAAACGGAGCAATCAGGACACGGGGCGCGAATCGGCCCACATGCCCTCGAACTCGTCCTGGTAGGTCTGGAACAGGCCCGCCTCCGGCGCCCGGCCGTCGCGCAGCGGGGCGGCGGGGCGGCCGCGCAGGACCAGCACCGGGGACTCGATGCCCCGTGCCTGCCGCAGGTAGGGCTGGACCACACCGAGCCCGTCGGCCCCGTCGCCGTCCACCAGATAGGCGGTGAACCGGGGGAACTCGTCGTACACGCGGATCTCGAAGGCCCCGGAGTCGCGGACGCGCGCCCGCACCCGGCGCGCGTGCATGATGCCGGTCTCCACCGTCTTGCCCAACTCACCTCGGCCGAGCCCGAGTTCGCGCTCCCTGCGGCGCAGCGCCGAGCTGGCCGGGTTGAGGAACAGCAGCCGCACCCGGCACCCGGAGTCGGCCAGCTGCACGAAGCGCCGGCCGGTGAAGTTCTGGGACAGCAGCCCGAGGCCGATCCCGACGGCGTCCAGCCGCCGCGCGCCGACGAGCAGGTCCTCCACCGGCAGGTGGCGCAGCAGCCGCACCCGGTCCACATGGACGCCGATGACGTCGGCGTAGCGGTCGCCGACCAGCTCCTCGACCACGTCCACGGGGGCGCGCTGCAGCTCCAGGGCCGTCAGATCGCCACCCCCGTCGAGGAGATGGAGCAGCCGGGCGGCGGCCCGCTCGGCCTGGGCGAGGACGTTCTCGGACAGGGTCCGGTTGCGGGAGACGACGTGCCGGGCGACCTCCAGCTCGTCCAGGGCGAGCTCGATCTCCCGACGGTCCTTCAGGAAGGGCTCGAAGCACGGCCAGTGCTGCACCATCAGCTCGCGCAGCTGCGGCAGGGTGAGGAAGACGACCAGGGCGTCGTCGTCCGGGTCGAGCAGGTAGCCCTTGCGGCGGCTGACCTCGCGGACCGCCCCGGCGCGCTGCACCCACTCCTCCCCGGCGGGGCCGGCGGCGGCGACCACCCAGTCCTCGCCATGCTGCGGTTCGTAGACCGGGCGCAGCACCTCCGCCACGACCGAACGCAGGCGCTGCTCGACGAGGTTGAGCCAGACGTAGGCACGACCCGCGCGGCGGACCCGGAGCCGGGCCTCGTCCCAGGCGGCCGGGGGCCAGGCCAGCGTCGGCTCCAGCGGGCCGGGCTGCTGCGGGACGGTCCGACCGAGGCCGCTGCGGGCGACGACGGAGGCCGACTCGCCCCGCGCCGTCCCCCCGGGGGAACCCCCGTCGGGGACCACCATCTGGTGAAGTCACCGTCCTTACGCCACTGGAGACCTGACTGCGTGTCACAACCTACCGCGCCGTTGGGCCGTCCGGGTGAGTCACGACGATCAAGACTACTGCCGGGTCCCAGGCGTCGCAGCCGCAACGCGAGTCACCAGGACACTCGTTCGGGCGAAGAAGCTCGCGAAATGCTCATAGGAATGCGTGGGCTACGCCACGATTCGACTGGACATGAGTCGGAGCCCGCGCGGGAACATGGATCCTCGGGGCCGCACCGCACACCCGCACCGCACGACTTGGGGAGGACCATGCAGGTCTGGCCGGGCTCGCCCTACCCGCTGGGCGCCCACTACGACGGCGCCGGCACCAACTTCGCGGTCTTCTCCGAGGTGGCCGAGCGCATCGAGCTCTGCCTGATCGGCGACGACGGCAGCGAGACGTCGCTGGAGCTGCGCGAGACGGACGCCTTCGTGCGCCATGCCTACCTGCCCGGCGTCCAGCCGGGCCAGCGCTACGGCTTCCGCGTCCACGGCCCCTACGAGCCCGCGCTCGGCAACCGGTGCAACCCGGCGAAGCTGCTGCTCGATCCCTACGCCAAGGCGCTCAGCGGCTCCATCGACTGGGACGAGTCGGTCTACGGCTACCACTTCGGCTCCCCCGAACGCCGCAACGACCTGGACTCCGCTCCGCACACGATGGCCTCGGTCGTGATCAACCCGTACTTCGACTGGGGCAACGACCGCCCGCCGCGCACCGACTACCACCGCACGGTGATCTACGAGGCCCATGTGAAGGGCCTGACCTACCTTCACCCGGGCATCCCGGAGGAGATCCGCGGCACCTACGCCGGCATCGCGCACCCCTTGGTCATCGAGCACCTGGTCAAGCTGGGCGTCACCGCGATCGAGCTGATGCCGGTGCACCAGTTCGTCCACGACCACCGCCTGGTGCAGATGGGGCTGGCCAACTACTGGGGCTACAACACCATCGGCTTCTTCGCCCCGCACGGCGCGTACTCCTCGCTGGGCGACCGCGGCCAGCAGGTGCAGGAGTTCAAGGCCATGGTCAAGGCGCTGCACGCGGCCGGCATCGAGGTGATCCTCGACGTGGTCTACAACCACACCGCCGAGGGCAACCACCTGGGCCCGACGCTCGCCTTCCGCGGCCTGGACAACGCCTCCTACTACCGGCTGGCCGACGACAAGCGCTACTACATGGACACCACGGGCACCGGCAACAGCCTGCTGATGCGCAACCCGCACGTGCTCCAGCTGATCATGGACTCGCTGCGGTACTGGGTCACCGAGATGCACGTGGACGGCTTCCGCTTCGACCTGGCGGCCACGCTGGCCCGGCAGTTCCACGAGGTGGACCGGCTGTCGTCGTTCTTCGACCTGGTGCAGCAGGACCCGGTGGTCAGCCAGGTCAAGCTGATCGCCGAGCCCTGGGACGTCGGCGAGGGCGGCTACCAGGTGGGCAACTTCCCCCCGCTGTGGACCGAGTGGAACGGCAAGTACCGCGACACCGTGCGTGACCTGTGGCGCGGCGAGAACGCCACGCTGGCCGAGTTCGGCGGCCGGCTGACGGGCTCGTCCGACCTCTACCAGGACGACGGCCGGCGTCCCATCGCCTCCATCAACTTCGTCACCTGCCACGACGGCTTCACCCTGCGGGACCTGGTCTCCTACAACGGCAAGCACAACGAGGCCAACGGCGAGGACAACCGGGACGGCGAGTCCTTCAACCGCTCCTGGAACTGCGGGGCCGAGGGGGAGACCACGGACCCCGGGGTGCTGGAGCTGAGGGGGCGTCAGCAGCGCAACTTCATCGCGACGCTGATGCTGTCGCAGGGCGTGCCCATGCTCTCGCACGGGGACGAGTTCGGGCGTACCCAGAAGGGCAACAACAACGCCTACTGCCAGGACAACGAGCTGTCCTGGGTGCACTGGCCGGCGGAGGACGAGGAGTCGGAGGCGGCGCAGCTGCTGGACTTCACCCGCCACATGGTCTGGCTGCGGCGGGACCACCCCGTGTTCCGGCGCCGCCGCTTCTTCCATGGGCGCCCGGTGTCCGGCACGCATGACGAGCTGACCGACATCGCCTGGTTCACGCCGTCGGGAGAGGAGATGACCGACCAGGACTGGCGGGCGTCGTTCGCCAAGTCGATGACGGTGTTCCTCAACGGCTACGCGATCTCCGAGCCGGACCGCAGGGGCGGGAAGATCACCGACGACTCCTTCCTCCTGCTGTTCAACGCGGCGCCCAAGCCCCTCGACTTCACCGTGCCGCCCGCGCACGGCGCGGAGTGGCAGGTCGTCGTCGACACCTCCCAGCCCTGGACCACGCCGCCCGGGACGGGCGCGAAGGTCCGCGCGGGGGAGACGATCCGCTTGACCGACCGCAGTCTCATGGTCCTCCAACGCCCCGCTTAGGCCCCAAAGGGGCCGTTCAGGGGCGCAACCCCGTCAGGGGCGCAACCCCGTCAGGGGCGCAACCCCGTCACGGGCGCAACCCCGTCACGGGCGCAACCCCGCCAGGGGCGCAACCCCGCCACGGGCGCAGCCCCGTCACGGGCGCAACCCCGCCACGGGCGCAACCCCGCCACGGGCGCGGGGAACTGCGCGAGCAACCCACCACTCGTGGGGGTCCGACCCGTTCAATGGGGACGAACCTCCGCGGGTGGTGGGCCGGTCGCGCAGTCCCCGCGCCCCTGGGAGCTGCGCCCCTGACGGGGGCGCCCCGGTGGTGAGGGGTCGTCACGTCGGGTAGGCCTTTGCTATGACCATCTCGCGGGAACCCCGGGCCAGTTACCGACTGCAGCTGCAGCCCGGCTTCGGCTTCGCCGACGCCGAGGCCGCCGTGCCGTACCTGGCCGAGCTGGGGGTCTCCCATCTGCACCTCTCGCCGATCCTCCAGGCCGTTCCCGGCTCGCGGCACGGCTACGACGTCGTCGACCACACGACGGTCAGTCAGGACCACGGCGGCGAGGCCGCCTTGCGTACCCTGGCCGAGACCGCCCACGCGCACGGCCTCGGCCTGATCGCGGACATCGTGCCGAACCACATGGCGCTGCCCTGCCCCGCCCACCTGAACCGGCCGCTGTGGCAGATGCTGCGCGAGGGCCCGGAGTCGCCGGCCGCCGGCTGGTTCGACGTCGACTGGGACGCTCAGGACGGCCGCATCCTGCTCCCGGTCCTCGGGGACCGGCTGGACGCCTGCCTGCCCGAGCTCGGTCTCGACGAGCACGAGGGCGAGCCCGTCCTGCGCTACCACGACCACCGGTTCCCGCTGCGTCCCGGCACGGAGGGGCTGCCGCTCCCCGAGCTGTTGGACCGTCAGTTCTACCGCCTCGCCTGGTGGCGGCTGGCCCGCACCGAGCTGAACTACCGGCGGTTCTTCACCGTCAGCGAGCTCATCGCGATCCGCACCGAGCGGCCCGAGGTCTTCGACGCCACCCACGGCCTGCTGCTCCGCCTGCATCGCGACGGCGTACTCGACGGCTTCCGCGTCGATCACCCGGACGGCCTGGCCGACCCGGCCGCCTACCTGCGGCGGCTGGGGGAGGCGTCCGGCGGCGCGTACGTCGTGGTGGAGAAGATCCTCACCGGTGAGGAGCGGCTGCCGCGGGACTGGGCCTGCGCCGGGACCACCGGCTACGACGCGCTGCGCCGCATCGACGGCGTGCTCATGGCTCCAGGTCCCGAGGACGAGGCGGCTCTCGCCGCCGCGGCGCGTGGGCGCGCGGACATGACGCAGCCTCAGGGGGAGCTGGACGCCGAGGTCAACCGACTGGCCCGGGAGCTGGTGCGGATCACGGCCGCCGAGCACGGCACGCGCGACCACGCGCCCTGGGCGCTGCGCGCCGCCCTCGCCGGAACGCTGGCCGCCTATCCGGTCTACCGGCCGTATCCCGAGCCCGGCCGTCCGCTGCCCTCCGAGCAGGCCCGCCAGGTGCGCGACGCCGCGGCCGCGGCCGCGCACAGGCTGCCCCCCGCTCATGCCGAGAGCGCCCGGGTGCTGCGCGACCTGCTGCTGGAGGGCGGGCACGACGAGTTCCGGGCCCGGTTCGCGCAGACGGCTTCGGCCGTCGCCGCCAAGGGCGTCGAGGACACCGCGTTCTACCGCCACCACGCGCTGCTCGGCCTGAACGAGGTCGGCGGGGACCCGGCGCATCCCGGGCTCGAGCCCGAGGAGTTCCACGCCTGGTGCACCCGGACGCAGCAGGAGCACCCGCTGACCATGACCGCTCTGTCCACCCACGACACCAAGCGCAGCGCGGACGCCCGGGCCCGGCTCGCGGTGCTGGCGGAGATCCCGCGCGAGTGGCAGGCCGAGACGGCGATCTGGCAGGACCTGGCCCCCGGCGGCGGTCTGCCGCACGATCCGGACACCGAGGACCTGCTCTGGCAGACGGCCTTCGCCGCCTGGCCGATCGGCGGCGACCGGCTCGCGGAGGTGCTGCTCAAGTCGGTCCGTGAGGCCAAGCTCCGCACCAGTTGGACCGATCCGGACGAGGCCTACGAACAGCAGGTCGCCACGCTGGCCCGCTCGGTGCCGACGACGCCCCAACTGGCGGAGCGCATCGGCGAGTTCGTCGCCCGCACGGCCCCCTACGCGCGGGTGAACACCCTGTCGGCGGCGCTGCTGCACCTGACGGTGCCCGGCGTGCCCGACCTGTACCAGGGCAGCGAGCTCCCGCTCCGCACCCTGGTGGACCCCGACAACCGGGGCATCGTCCGCCTCGATCCCCCGCCCCGGACCGAGCCCGGGACGCTCGCGGCCGAGAAGCTGCACGTCACCCGGACCGCGCTGCGCGTGCGCCGCGCGGATCCGCACCCGGACTACACGCCGTGGCCGACGGGCAGTCCGCACCTGCTCGCCTTCCTGCGCGGGGCACGGCAGTTGACGGTGGTGACCAGGCTCCCCTACGCCCTGGTCCGCGCCGGCGGCTGGGGCGCGCTCGAGCTGGAACTGCCTCCCGGCGAGTGGCGGGACGAACTGGCCGACCGTCGGCCCTTCAGCTCCCCGGTGAAGGTGGGCGAGCTGCTGGCGGACCTGCCGGTCGCCCTGCTTACTACTGACCGCTGATTCAGCAAGGTCATTGACACGCCTCCCGGACACTCCCAATACTGAATCACGGTTCAGTTGGTTGATCAGTCGGTTCCCCCCGGAACCCCGCCGTCCACCTGGGAGCGTCCATGTCCGCCCTGCCCACCGAGCTGTGCCCGCTCACCCCCGAGCAGAACGACATCGTCGACCTCGCCCGCGCCTTCGCCCGGGACGAGATCCGTCCCCGGGCCCGCGCCATCGACGAGGCCGACACGCAGACCCCGTGGGACCTGTGGCGGCAGGCGGCCAAGGTCGGCATCACCGGCTGCATGCTCCCGGCGGAGCTGGGCGGCGGCGGCTTCACCGACGTCTTCTCCCAGGTGCTCATCCAGGAGGAGCTCTGCGTCGGCGACCTGGGCATCGGCAACCTGCTGATGTCCAACGGCTTCTTCGCCGACCCGGTGCTGGAGCTCGGCACCGAGCAGCAGCAGCGCAGCTGGCTGGCCCCACTCGCCGGTCCGGACACCCCGATGACGGCCCTGGCCACCACCGAGCCCGGTTCCGGCTCCGACGCCGCCTCGATCACCACCACGGCCACCCGCACCCAGGGCGGTTACCTGATCAACGGTCAGAAGGCGTGGATCTCCAACGGCGGCGAGGCCGAGTTCTACGTCGTCTTCGCCAAGACCGACCCCAGCCGGCGGGCCCACGGCGTCAGCGCGTTCCTGCTGCGCAAGGACTCCCCCGGCCTGACCTTCGGTGAGCCGATGCGCAAGATGGGCCAACGGGCCATCGTCTGCCGCGAGTTGTTCTTCTCCGATGTCTTCGTGCCGGAGCAGGACCGGCTCGGGGCGGAGGGCGCCGGCTTCGTCGGCCTGATGCGCACCTTCGACATCTCCCGGGCCGTGCTCGGAGCCGCCGCGACCGGCGTCGCCCGGGCCGCGTTCGAGTACGCCCGCGACTACGCCCGCACCCGGGTGCAGTTCGGCAAGCCGATCATCGAGCACCAGGCGGTGGCCTTCCGCCTCGCCGACATGAAGGCCCGGATCGAGGCCGCCCGGCTGATGACCTGGCGCGCCGCCCGGCGGATCGACGCCGGACTGGACGCCACCACCGAGGCGGCCATGGCCAAGCTCACCGCCTCCGAGACCGCCGCCTACTGCACCTGGGCGGCCGTGCAGACCCTCGGCGGCTGGGGCTACTCGCGCGAGTACCCGGTCGAGCAATGGATGCGCGACGCCAAGCTGGAGGAGATCGAGGAGGGCACCTCCGACATCATGCGCCTGGTCATCTCCCGGGGCCTGTGATGGTGCGGCTCACGGGTGGCGAGGCCCTGGTCCGGGCGCTGCGCGCGCACGGGACCGACCTGGTGTTCGGCATCCCCGGCACCCACAACCTGGAGCTCTACCGGCATCTGCCGGCCTACGGGGTCCGGCAGGTGACACCCCGTCACGAACAGGGTGCGGGCTACGCCGCCGACGGCTACGCCCGGGTCAGCGGCCGTCCCGGCGTGGCGGTCACGACGACCGGTCCGGCGCTGCTCAACATCGCGGCGGCCGTCGGGCAGGCGTACTCGGACAGCGTCCCGCTGCTGGTGGTCTCCCCCGGCATGCCGCTGCGGCACCCGCGGCTGGCCACCGGCATGCTGCACGAGATGCGCAGCCAGACCGAGGCGCTGCGCGGCGTCGCGGCCTTCAGCCACCGGGTGTCCTCGGTCGAAGAGGTGGAGGCGGCGGTCGCCCGCGCGTTCACGCTGTTCCGCGGCGGTCGGCCGCGCCCGGTCCATCTGGAACTGCCGCTGGACCTGCTGGAGGAGACGGGCGAGCTGGGACCGGCGGCGGTGACGGCCCCTCAACTGGCGGCGCGTTTCCCGGACGTGACGGCCGCCGCGGCCGCCCTGGCAGCCGCGTACCGGCCCGCCCTGGTGCTCGGCGGCGGCGCGCGCGAGGCCGCCGACGCCTGCCGGGAGCTGGCGGAACGCCTGGGCGCGCCCGTGGTCACCACCGCCAACGGCAAGGGCGTCGTCGCCGAGGACCACCCGCTCTCGCTCGGCGTCGCCCTGCACACCGCGGTCGTGCAGAAGTGGCTGGCGGACCGGGACGTGGTCCTGGCCGTCGGCACCGAACTGGCCGAGTCCGACTTCTGGTGCCCGCCACCGCGCGTCGGCGGCACGCCCGTCCTGGTCGACGTCGACCCGGCGCAGATGTACGCCGGGCAGCCCGCCGACCATCCCCTGGTCGGTCCGGCCCGGTCCGTGCTGGAGGCGCTGCTGGCCGCACTCCCCCAGCGGGAACGGAGTGCTGACGACCTGTCGGACCTGCGCGAGCAGCGCGACGTGCCGACCCGGGACCGCGACGCCCGCTGGGTGCCGTACCTGGCGGCGGTCCGCTCGGTGCTGGCCCCTGACGCGATCGTCACCTCCGACAGCGCGATGTGCTGCTACTACGGCGCGCTGCCGCACCTGCCGCTGGCGGCCGAGGGCCGCTACCTGCATCCGACGGGCTTCGGCACGCTCGGCTACGCCCTGCCCGCCGCCGTCGGCGCCCTCGCCGCCGCGCCCGGACGGCAGGTGCTGGCCCTCTCCGGTGACGGCGGACTCCAGTTCACCGTCCAGGAGTTGGCCACCGCCGTGCAGGAGGGGCATCCCCTCCCGGTCGTCGTCTTCGACAACGGCGGCTACGGCGAGATCCGCGAGGAGATGGCCGCACGCGGCGACCGACCGCTCGCCGTGGACCTGGCCACGCCCGACCTGTCCGCTCTGGCCCGCGCCTACGGCGGCCACGGCGTCCGGGTCTCCACCCCGGCCGCCCTCGCCGAGGCCGTCCGTACCGCCCTGCACACCCCCGGCCCGACCGTGATCACCGTCCCCGAGGAGCGCCCGTGAGCACCGCCCCCTTCGTCTCCGTCACCTGGACCGATCCGGAGACCGGCCGCCAGGGCTACCTGGTCGTCGACCGCCTGGTCCGCGGGGTCTGCAGCGGCGGCCTGCGCATGCGCGCGGGCTGCACCCTGGACGAGGTCACCGGCCTGGCCCGGGGCATGAGCCGCAAGGAGGCCCTGCACTACGACCCGGCCGCCCGCTACGTCCCCCTCGGCGGGGCCAAGGGCGGCATCGACTGCGACCCGCGCGACCCGGAGGCGTACCCGCTGCTGGTGCGCTACCTGCGGGCGATGCGCCCCTACATCGAGTCGATGTGGACCACCGGGGAGGATCTGGGCCTGACCCAGGAGCTGGTGGACCGGGCGGCCGCCGAGGCCGGCCTGGTCTCCTCCATCCAGGCGCTCTACCCGCTGCTGGACGACGAGTCCGAGGCGCGGCAGCGGCTGGCCGACGCCTTCGCGGTGTCCGTGGACGGCATCGGCCTGGACGCGCTGGTCGGCGGCTGCGGCGTGGCCGAGGCGGCGCTCACCGCGCTCGACCGGGCCGGCGTCCCGGCCCTGGGCACCCGCGCGGCGATCCAGGGTTTGGGCACCATGGGCGGGGCGACGGCCCGCTTCCTGGCGCAGGCCGGCGTGAGGGTCGTCGCCGTCTCGGACGTCAAGGGCACCATCGCCAACCCGGAGGGCCTGGACGTCGAGGCGCTGCTGCGGGCCCGCGACTCCTTCGGCACGGTGGACCGCGCCGCCCTGCACCCCGAGGACCGCGAACTGCCGGGCGACGCCTGGTTGGAGACCGAGGCGGAGCTGCTGGTCCCCGCCGCCGTCTCCTACGCCGTGGACGCGGCGGCGGTCGGGCGGATCTCCCCCGCCTGCCGCTGGATCGCGGAGGCCGCCAACATGCCGGTGCTCCCCGAGGCCGAACAGCTGCTGGCCGCGCGGGGAGTGACCGTGCTGCCCGACGTGGTGGCCAACTCCGGTACCAACGCCTGGTGGTGGTGGACCCTCTTCGGGGACGTCGGCCCCGACGCCGAGCAGGCGTTCGGCTACCTGCGCCGCTCCATGCGCCGCCTGGTCGGCGACGTGCTGGACCTCGCCGCCGCACAGGGCAGCACGCCCCGGGACGCGGCCCACGCGCTGGCCGCGGGCCGGATGCCGGAGATCAACGAGCGCTTCGGCTGGTACCGGTGACGCCGGGTCAGGGGCTGCGGTCCCTGTTCGACCCCGCCTCGGTGGCCGTCGTCGGGGCCTCCGCGGACCCGGCCAAGTGGGGCTACTGGCTCGCCTCCGGGGCCCTCGCCGGACGCGGACGCCGCCGCGTGCACCTGGTCAACCAGCGCGGCGGCGCGCTGGACGGCGTGCCCTTCCACCCGTCGCTCGACTCCCTGCCGGACGCGCCCGAGCACGTGGTGGTGGCCACCCCGCCGGGCGCGGTCCGTGCCGTGGTCGCGGACGGACTGGCCCGGGGCGCCCGCTGCTTCACCGTCATCACCTCCGCCGTCGCGGACGAGCGCGAACTCGCCGAACTGGTCCGGGCGAACGGCGCCCGGCTGCTCGGCCCCAACTGCATGGGCGTCGTCGACACCGGGTCCCAACTACGGCTGTCCTGGGGCGACTTTCCGCGCGGGGACGTCGGCCTGGTCTCGCAGAGCGGCAACTTGGCGCTGGAGATCGGCCGGCTCCTGCAGCGGTCGGGCCAGGGCTTCTCCCGCTTCGTCTCCCTGGGCAACCAGCGCGACATCGACGCCACCGACGCGATCGAGGCGCTGGTCGACCACGAGCCGACCCGCCTGATCGCCGCCTACGTCGAGGACTTCCGCGACGGCCGCCGCTTCGCCCGCGCCCTCGCCCGGGCGCGGGCGGCGGGCAAGCCGGTGCTGCTGCTGACCGTCGGCCGCAGCGAGGCGTCGGGACGGGCCGCCGCCTCGCACACCGACGCCCTGGTCAGCGCCCTGTCCACGGTGGACGCGGCCTGCCGGGACGCGGGGGCGCTGCGGCTGGACAGCGCCGGGGAGCTGGTCGACACCGCGCTGGTTCTCCTCGCACCCCGTCGCCCGGCGGGCCGCCGGGTCCGCATCGCCGGGGACAGTGGCGGTCAGGGCGCACTGGCCGCCGACGCCCTGGCCGCGCGGGGGCTCGTACTGCCGGCCCTGCCGCTGGACCTGGCCGGCGCCGGGGAGGCGGACCTGCACAGCTACGCCCGCGTCGCGGCGGACATGCTCGCCGCCCACGACACCGATCTCGCGCTGCTCACCGGCTATTTCGGGGACTACGCCACCGGCAATCCGGCCCAGGCGGACGAGGAGTGCGCGGTCGCGCGCGAACTCGCCGACGCGGCGGCCGACTCCGGCCGCCCGCTGCTCGTCCACACCATGGCCCGTGACACCCCCGCCCTGGCGGTGCTCCGGGAGCGGGGCGTGCCCGTCTTCGAACGCGTGGAACAGGCGGCGGCAGCGGCGGCGCACGCGGCCCGCTGGTCCGCCGCCTCCGCGCACGACCCGCTGCCTCTCCCCCCGCCGACGGCCACCCTCGGCGACGGCGGATACGAGTCCGTCCGCGCCGCGCTCATCGCAGCGGGTATCGCCTTCCCGGACGCCCGGTTCGTGACGACCGAGGACGAGTCCGTGCGGGCGGCCGCGGCTCTGGGGGGACCCGTGGCCCTCAAGGCCATGGGCCTCGCCCACAAGACCGAGGCGGGCGGCGTCGTCCTGAACCTGCGTCAGCCGGGCGATGTGCGGGAGGCGTTCCGCACCATGCGGCAACGCACCGGCGCCGCACGTTACGCCGTCGAGGCGATGGCGCCGCAGCGCGGCGTCGAACTGATCCTCGGCGTCCGCCGCGACCCCGCCTTCGGCCCGGTCGTCCTGGTCGGCATCGGCGGCACGACTGCCGAACTGCTCGCGGACACGGCGGTCGCCCTCGCCCCGGTGACGCAGGATCAGGCCCGCGCCCTGATCCTCTCCCTGCGCCACGCCCCCCTCCTCACCGGCTGGCGCGGCTCCCCCGCCCTGGCGGTGGACGCGGCAGCCGAGGCCCTGTCCCTCCTGTCCCATCTGGCCCCCGGCTACGGCGATCTGACGGACATCGAGATCAACCCCCTGCTCGTCCACGAGGAGGGCGCCATCGCCCTCGACGCCGCGGCCCTGGTGACGGATCGCAGCTCCTGAGCGCGCCGGGCCCCGCCAGGGGCCCTCAGGGGCGCGAGGATCCCCCACCCTTCGGGCGGG
>NZ_JBHSQJ010000063.1:0-4570 GCF_042658505.1 Streptacidiphilus monticola
GTCATGCCCGCAGGGATCCCTTGGAATCGATCATCTAGTGGAGACCCTGCTGGCGCAGGGCCGGACCGAGGACGCCTGGAAGCTGGCGCAGGAGTACCGCTTCGGCCCGCCGTTCAGCGGCATCACGGTGATCCCTGACGCCCCCACGCTCTACGGCCGGCTGCTGCTCGCCCGGGGCGAGACGGATGATGGGATCCGCCAACTGGAGGAAGCGGGCGCCCAGTTGGACCGCCGTGGTTGGCAGAACCCGCTCTGGGCCCCATGGAAGGGCCTGCTCGCCCAGGCCCTCGCCGCGAAGGAGCCGGCCAGGGCCCGGCGGCTGGCCCTGGAGGGCCGCACCCGCGCGGAGCGCCTCGGCATCAACTCGGCCATCGGCGTAGCTCTGCGCGACTCGGCGGCGGTCGCCGCGGGCGCGGAGGAGGAACTGGACCTGCTGCGCGAGTCGGTCGAGAAGCTCGGCCAGTCCCCGGCGGCCTACGAGTACGCGGTCTCGATGGTCGCCTACGGCAGCGCGCTGCGCCGTTCGGGCCGGGCCGAGGAAGCAGCGGAGTACCTGGACCAGGCCGAGCGCGACGCGGTGCGTCTCGGTGCCCAGGCCGTGGCCGAGCGGGCCCGCAACGAGCGCCTGGCGACGGGCGTCCCGCAGTCGCCGTCCCGGCAGCGGGGGATCGACGACTTGACCGAGCAGGAGCGCCTGGTCGCCATGCGCACCGCCCACGGTCAGGACATCGGCCAGATCGCGGCGGAGAACCACATGTCCATCCGCGTGGTCCGGATGCTGCTGGCATCAGTGCACCACAAACTGGGCATCGGCCCGGATGGCCTGCGCTCGGTCTTCGGCGGCGGGGACGCCTGAGGACGCCGCGGTGGCCCAGGCGCAGGAATGACGGGACTGGCTTGTTCGTTGAGCGGGTAAGGCGTCACGGACGAACGGAAGGCAGGTGACGGCATGAGCGGCAGCACGCTTGAGCTGACCAAGGACAACTTCAACGAGGTCGTGGACCAGAACGACTTCGTACTGATCGACTTCTGGGCGGGCTGGTGCGGCCCGTGCCGTCAGTTCGCCCCGGTGTACGAGGCGGCGGCAGAGGAGAACACGGACCTGGTCTTCGCCAAGGTCGACACCGAGGCCCAGCCGGAACTGGCCGCGGCGTTCGACGTCCGCTCGATCCCCACACTGGCCATCATCCGCGACCGCACGGTGATCTTTGCCCAGCCGGGCGCGCTGCCCGCGCCCGCGCTGAACGAGGTCATCAAGCAGGCCCGCGCCGTCGACATGGACGAAGTCCGCCGCCAGGTCGAGGACCAGCAGCAGTAGCCCGCACCGTCCAGGGGCGCGGGGAACTGCGCGAGCCGCACACCACTCGGGGAGGTTCGACCCTTGTTGCAGGCCGGACTTCCACGAGTGGTGTGCTCGCGCAGTTCCCCGCGCCCCTGGCGGCTGCGCCGCCTACGGGGCGCGGCGGGACCATTGGGGGCGGTACTCGACGAGGGTGAGGGCGAGGGCGACGTGACGGTCGATCAGCTCGTCCAGACTCAGCGGGCCACCGGGGCGGTACCACTGCGCGACCGCGTTGCACATGGCGATGATCCCCCGCCGCGCCTCCTCCGGGTACGGCGTGCGGAAGACGCCTGACGAGATGCCCGCCTCGATCGCGTCGCGGAACAGGTTGGTCGCCTCCACCTGCCGGCGCCGGTAGGACTCCAGTCCGTCCGGGCCCAGGCTCCGGTCCTCGAGCAGCAGGAGGTTGCTGCGCACCGCGTGCTCCCCGCGGAAGCGCGTCGTCGCGGCGACCACCGCCGCCAGGCGGTCCGCGGGGTCGGCGGTGTCCACAGCCTCCAACGCCGCCGCCACGGCGGTGAAGTACTTGTCCATGCCCTCGTTGAGCAGGGCGAGGAGCAACTCCTGCTTGCCCGAGTAGTAGTGGTACATCGCGGACAGGCTCATCCCCGCCCGCGCGGCGATGTTCCTGATGGACGCGCTGCCGAAGCCGCGCTCGGCGAACTCCTGGCGCGCGGCCTCCAGCAGCGCGGTCTGTCCGGCTGGTCGCATCGGCCGCTTCTTCCTGATCGTTCGTTAGGGATCCGCTCCCGGCGGGCTGGTGACACCTTACTGGAAGGCGCTGGACAGCGGTCGTTTCGCCACGTAGCTTAACGATCGTTCGTCAAGACCCCTCGGGGGTTGCCGCCGCCGTCAAAGGAGAGGGCCGTGCTGTCCACCGCTGTTCCGTCCCCGCTGTCTCCTCCACCCGCACCCCGGCCCACGCCCGGCGACGCCGACCCCGCCGAGGTGTACCGCGACGGGCTCGCCCACGGCGAGCTGAGGTTCCAGCGCTGCCGCTGGTGCGGCCTGCGCTCGGCGCAGGTCAGCGTGATCTGCGGTGCCTGTGGCGGCAGCGAGTTCAGTTGGGAGCGCAGCGGCGGGCAGGGCCGCATCTACGCGCTGCCGCGTCCCAACGCCACCGGCGAGGCCGCGCACACCGCCGTCGTCGAGCTGGACGAGGGGCTGCGGGTGCGGGCGCTGCTCGCGCCCGTCGCCGCGTACCGCCTGTGGGCCGGTGCCCGGGTCGAGTTGGACGCGCCCACCGCCCGGGCCGAGCACCGCCCGATCTTCCGCCCGGTGGCCTCCTGACCCACGGGCCACGCGGGCCACGGGTCCCTGACGCGGGACGGCCGGCCGCGCAGAATGGTGCGCATGCGGTGGGCCAGGACTGCGCTCTGTGCGCTGCTGGTGGCGCTCGGGATAATGAGCGCACCGGCGGCGCTGGTCTCCGTGTGGCTGGCCCACGAGATCGGCTCGCCCGACCGCTACACCGCCGCCTTGGCCCCGCTCGCCAGGGACGCGGACGTGCAGAACGCGATCGCGGACCAGGTCACCGTCGTCATCCTGGACCGGGCCCGGCCGCGGCGGCTGTCCGCCGGATTCGTGCGCGCCGGGGTGGTGCAGTTCCAGCAGAGCACGGCCTACCCCGCCGTCTGGCGTGACGTCGTGCGTGCCTCGCAGCCGGCGGTCCAGGCGGTGCTCACCGGCCGCGGGGGCACCGCCGTGCAGAGCGCGCACGGGCAGGTGGTGCTCGACATCGGGCAGATCGTCGCAGAGCTGAAGCAGACGCTGGTCGAGGAGCAGGTGCTCGGCGCCTCGGCCATCCCCGAGGTGAAGGCCAGCTACCTCCTGTTCAGCGCACCGTCCCTGACGCATGTTCAGGGCGGCGCCCGCTGGCTGCAGTCGGCGGCCGGGTGGCTCCCGGTGGTGTCGCTCGCCTGTCTGATCGCCGGGGTACTGCTGCGGCCCGCCGCCCTGCCCTGGGCGGCGGGCGGGGTCGCGCTGGCGATGCTCGCCCTCGCCGCGACCATGGCCGTGGCGCACCAACTGCTGCGCGAGCGCCTGCCCGCCTCGGTCTCACGCCCGGCCGCCGACGCCCTGTGGCGGGCGCTGGCCTCCACGCCCGGCCGCTGGCTCTGGGGCACCGTCGGCTTCTGCACGCTGCTGCTGCTCGGCCTGTTGCTGACCCGGCTCCGGCGGACGCTCGACACGCACGGCCACCGGCATCCGGCGGACACGCAGGCCGCCGGGGCCGCAGAGGCTCGCGACCAGCGGTGAGCCGGTGTGACCCACCCCGTATGGACTCCGCTTCCGGCGCCCTACTAAGGTATGCCTAAGCTAATTCCATCGGCGAGTTCCGGGGGTTGTTCCCGGGGAGGGACAACTGCTCATGTGGGACAACGTGTTCCCCAACTTCCTGATCGGCCTGCGGGAGGGGCTCGAGGCCGGCCTGGTCGTCTCGGTCCTGGTGGCCACGCTCGTCCGCGGCGGCAACTCCCAGCGGCTGCCCCAGGTGTGGACCGGTGTCGCCGCGGCGATCGGACTCTCCCTCAGCTTCGGCGCGGTGCTGACCTTCAGCTCCCAGCAGATGCCCACGACCGCGCAGGAGGCCTTCGGCGGCTTCCTCTCCGTCGTCGCGGTCGGCTTCGTCACGGCGATGGTCTTCTGGATGCGGAAGAACGCGCGCAACCTGTCCGGTGAGATCAAGGAGAAGGTCAGCGCCGCGCTGACCATGGGCGCCGGTGCGCTGGTGGTCACCTCCTTCCTCGCGGTGGGCCGCGAGGGCCTGGAGACCGCGCTGTTCCTGTGGACCAACACCCAGACCGCGCGCGGCTCCAGTGCCGGTCCGCTGATCGGCGGCGCCGTCGGCCTGGCGCTCGCGGCGGTGCTCTGCTGGGCGCTCTACAAGCGCGTGCTGAAGATCAACCTGACCAGGTTCTTCACCTGGACCGGCTTCGGCCTCGTCGTCATCGCGGCCGGCGTCCTCGGCTACGGTCTGCGCGACCTGCAGGAGGGCGGCGTGCTGCCCGGCGGCTCCGCCCTGGCGGTGGACCTCTCCGCGCACGTGGACGCCAACTCCTGGTACGCGCAGCTGATCCAGGGCGTCTTCAACCTCACCACGCAGATGACGTGGCTTCAGGTCGCCGCCTACGTCCTGTACCTGGCGATCGTGATGACCCTCTTCGTCCGCGGCCTTCGCGACCCGAAGCCCAAGCCGGCGCCCGAGCCCGCGCCGGCCGCCGCGAG
>NZ_JBHSQJ010000063.1:4622-11294 GCF_042658505.1 Streptacidiphilus monticola
CCGGTGCGGGGGTCGAGCGCGCCCCCGCGCGCCGTGCGCCGCGCTGGGTCGTCCCGGTGGCCGCGCTCGCCGTCCCGGCCGTCGTCGCGGGCGTGGTGATCGCCGCCTCCGGCGGCAAGAAGGCCGCGGCCGCCACGGTCAGCGTCTCGCCCAGCGACTGCGGCAAGGGCTTCACCGCCCCCCGGCCGGGGCGGCAGACCTTCGAGATGCACAACACCGGCAGCCAGACGTCCGAGGTGTACCTGATCGACCCGGCCAGCAACGCGGTCTACGGCGAGATCGAGGGCCTGGCCCCCGGCACCACCCGGACGCTGACCGCCACCATCGGCTCCGGCGACTACGCCTGGCGCTGCGTCCCGACCGGCGGCAAGGCGGTCACCTCCGCCGCCGTCCACGTGAGCGGAGGCGGCACCACCAAGGCCGTGCTGCCGGTCGCCGAGAGCGACCTGGCCGCGCCGCTGGCCCAGTACAAGGCCTATGTCGACGCCGGGCTGGCGGCCCTCCAGGGGCAGACCGCCAAGCTCGCCGCGGACCTGCGAGCGGGCGACCTGGCCGCCGCCAAGGCGGACTGGCTCACCGCGCACACCCAGTACGCCTCCCT
Organism: Streptacidiphilus monticola; assembly: GCF_042658505.1. Taxonomy (NCBI): domain Bacteria; kingdom Bacillati; phylum Actinomycetota; class Actinomycetes; order Kitasatosporales; family Streptomycetaceae; genus Streptacidiphilus; species Streptacidiphilus monticola. The sequence continues at coordinate 5,224 of NZ_JBHSQJ010000063.1, forward strand.
CGGCGCCGCCTACGGCACCTTCGAGGACTTCGACGCGAAGATCGACGGCCGTGCCGACGGCCTGCCCGACGGCGTCCACGACCAGGACTTCACCGGCTTCCTGCGGATCGAGTACGGCCTCTACCACGGCGAGTCCGCCGCCGCGCTGGCCCCGCTCGCGGACCGGCTGGCCGCCGACGTGACCGGTCTGCGCAAGGCCTTTCCGACCCAGGACTTCGACCCCTCGGACCTGCCGCTGCGCACCCACGAGATCCTGGAGAACACCCTCCAGTTCGAGCTCACCGGGGACACCGACGAGGGCTCGGGTACCAACCTCGCCACCGCCCAGGCCAATCTGACGGGCACTCAGGAGCTGCTGACGGTGCTCCGCCCGCTCGTCGAGAAGCGCAGCCCCACCCTCCCCGGCACCGTCGACGCCGACATCGCCCGGGTCGCCGCCCTGCTCAGGCAGGCGCACCGCCCGGACGGCAGCTGGATCCCGGTCGAGCAGCTCGACCGGAGGACCCGCACCACGCTCAACGGCGCGGTCGGCCAACTGCTCGAAGACCTCGCTCCCATCCCCGACCTGCTCGAGATCCGGAAGTCCGCCTGATGACCACTCACGAAGCAACCGGCTCCTGCCCCTTCGGCTTCGGCGGCTCGCGACGTGACTTCGTCAAGACCGCCCTCGGCGCGGGCGCGGCGGGCGCGGCGCTCGCCTCCGGCGCGCTGACCCTCGGCGGCGCCACCCCCGCCGCCGCCGACTCCGCGTCGCCGGCCGACACGTCCGCCGCGATCCCCTTCGAGGGCGTGCACCAGGCCGGAATCACCACCCCTGCCCAGGACTTCGCCGTCTTCCTGTCGATGGACGTGATCGCGGAGGACCGGAAGGGACTGGAGCAGCTGTTCCGCACGCTGACCGACCGGATCCGCTTCCTGACCGCGGGCGGCACCCCGCCGGACCTCGGCGTCGGCGCGCCCCCTTCGGACAACGGGATCCTCGGCCCGGTCGTCCCGGCCGACAACCTGACGGTGACGGTCGGCGTCGGTGCCAGCCTCTTCGACGACCGCTACGGCCTGGCCGCGAAGAAGCCGCGCAAGCTGACGCCGATGCGCACCTTCCCCAACGACAACCTCCGCCCGGCCGAGTGCCACGGCGACCTGAGCCTGCAGATCTGCGCGGCCAAGCAGGACACCGTGCTGCACGCGATGCGCGACATCGCCCGGCACACCCGCGGTCTGATGCAGGTCCGCTGGCGCATCGACGGCTTCCAGTCCCCTTCGCGGCCGACCGGCGCGCAGCGCAACCTGCTGGGCTTCAAGGACGGCATCGCCAACCCGGACACGAAGTCCGCGCGCGAGATGGACCGGCTCGTCTGGGTCACCCCTTCCTCCGGTGAGCCGGCCTGGGCGGTGGGCGGCAGCTACCAGGTGCTGCGCATCATCCGGATGCTGGTGGAGTTCTGGGACCGGGTCTCGCTCACCGAGCAGGAGAAGATGTTCGGCCGTCGCAAGGACACCGGCGCCCCGCTGGACGGCGCGGTGGAGACCGACATCCCCGACTACGCCAAGGACCCGGAGGGCAACGCGATCCCGCTGGACGCCCACATCCGGCTGGCCAACCCGCGGACCGCCAAGACGGACGACAGCCGGATCCTGCGCCGCGGCTACAACTACGACCGCGGCATCGACGCGGTCGGCAACCTGGACATGGGCCTGGCCTTCGCCTGCTACCAGCAGGACGTGGTCCGCCAGTTCGAGGCGACCCAGACCCGCCTGATCGACGAGCCGCTGGTCGACTACATCTCCCCGACGGGCGGAGGGTACTTCTTCGTCCTGCCGGGTGTGAAGGACCGCACAGACTGGCTGGGAAGCGGCCTGCTCGGGGTATAGCGTGAGTGACAGTGCCTGACGCGGCGTCAGTTCCCGTCCATCGCAAGGCCGCTGCTGCGCCGGGCACGGGGGATAAGGAGTGCCTGCCATGTCACCGAACGCCGTAGCCACCTCGCTGTGCCACCGCTGCCCGCCGCAGGGCGGCGAGGTCGTCGCCGTCTTCTCCGGCGACGGCCCCGCCCACCGGGCCGGGCACCGCGCCTGGGAGGAGACCCTGGCCACCGGCCTGGAGCACCACGACCACTACGACCCGGACCTGGACGCCTTCGTGGTCGTCCGGCACGGTCACCAGTAGAGGTCGCTCGCCTGACGCGGGGCCGGGGCCCCGCCGGGAGCGTCGGCCGCGCCGACGAGCGCGAGGGCCAGTGCGGTGAGGGCGAGCGTCGCGGCGAGGAGGCGGCGGATGCGGCGCACGGGGGCTCCTGCGGGGGTGCGGATCGGGTTCGTTCAAGCATCGACCAGTAAGTCGACAAATACGTAACTCGACCGGAACAATCCACCCTTCGGCCCTGTGTCCGATTTCCGCCCGGCACGGCGCTCGCCCGACGTCACCGAGGGCGCCCGGTCGAGCCCGGTCCCGCCCGTCCTGCTCCCCGCCGCGTCCGCCGTGGACCGGGTGTGCGTCGGATTGCCCGATCAGGCATGGTGGAGGCGGCGGCGAGTGTGATCACAGCGGGGCGGAGGAAAGGTGCCGGAGGGCGGCCAGGACAGACCGGGCGGGGCGGACGCGCAGGGCGGCGGTGAGGCGGAGTACGAGGACTGGTCCCGGTTCGGCTTCACGCCGACGCTGGGGGTCCCGATCGTCGACCTGCGCAAGGGCGCACCCGGGGAGGCGCCCTGGCCCGACCGGATGCGCTCGCTGCTGCGCACCCCGATGTCCGAGCGCCCCGAGTTCGAGCGCAGCGCCGCCAAGCCGGCCTCGGAGCCCAGCGTCCCCCGGGTACTGGACCTGACCCTGCGCATCGGCGAACTGCTGCTCGCCTCCGGGGAGGCCGCCGAGGACGTCGAGGCGGCCATGCTCGGCGTCGCCCACGCCTACCGGCTCGACCGCTGCGAGCCCGAGGTGACCTTCACCCTGCTCTCCGTCACCTACCAGCCCTCGCTGGTCGAGCCGCCCATCAGCGCGACCCGGGTGGTCCGCCGCCGGGGCACCGACCACACCCGGCTGGCCTCGGTCTACCGGCTGGTCGCGGACATCACCGGGGAGGAGGTCTCGGTCGAGGAGGCGTACCGGCGTCTGGCCGAGATCCGCCGCAACCGGCACCCCTACTCCAGCTGGGCGCTGACCCTGGCCACCGGCCTGCTCGCGGCCGCGGCCACACTGCTCGTCGGCGGCCGGGCCGACCCCCAGGCGTGGCTGGTGTTCCTGATCGCCTTCGTGGCGGCGGCCCTGGGCGACCGGCTGGCCTGGCTGGTGGCCTCCAAGGGGCTGCCGGAGTTCTACCAGTTCGTCGTCGCCGCGATGCCCGCCGCGCTCTCCGGCGTGCTGCTGACGGCGGGTCACTCCGGCCTGCGCGGCTCGGTGGTCATCACCGGTGGGCTCTACGGCCTGCTGCCCGGCCGCGCCCTCGTCGCGGCCGTCGCCGACGGACTGACGGGCTACTACATCACCGCGGCCGCCCGTCTGTTGGAGGTGGTCTACCTCGTCGTCGGCATCGTCATCGGCGTGCTCTCGGTGCTCTACATCGGCGTCCGGCTGTTCGGCGCGGAGCTGCACCCCGAGCAGGCGCTGGCCACGCACCCCTTCCCGGTGCTCCAGCTGGCCTCCGCGCTGCTGCTGACGCTGTGCTTCGCGGTGCTGCTGCAGACGTCCCGTCAGGTGCTGCTGCAGGTCACCCTGTTGGGGGGCGTGAGCTGGGCGGTCTTCGGGGTGCTGGGGCAGGCCCGGGTCTCCACGGTGCTGGCGACCGGCGTCGCGGCCATGCTGATCGGCCTGTTCGGCCAGATGCTCTCGCGGTACCAGTACGCCTCCTCCAAGATCTACGTCACCCCGGCGCTGGGACCGCTGCTCCCCGGTTCGGTCATCTACCGCGGCCTGCTCTCGCTGGCCCAGGGCGACGCGCTGCAGGGCCTGGTCTTCATCGCCCGCGCCTCGGCGCTGGCGCTGGCCCTGGCGGTGGGCGTCAACCTGGGCGGCGAGCTGGCCCGCCTCTTCCTGAAGATCCCGCACGCGGGCGGCGAGGCGGGCCTGGTCCGCCGCGCGGCCAAGCGGACCCGGGGCTTCTGAGGCCGGGGCGGCGCGATGGGCGGCTTCTACCGCGAGCACATCCTGGAACCCGGCAAGCAGCCGCTCTTCCTGCTGCTGGTGGGGTTCATCGCGTCCTTCCTCTTCATCCGGTTCAGCGTGCGCATGATCCGGCGGGGCGTGCGCTGGTGGCCGGGCAACGTGACGCCGGGCGGGCTCCACATCCACCACGTCGTGTTCGGCATGTTCTTCCTGCTGGTCGGGGGGATCGGCGCGTTCGCGTCGGTCGGGGCGTCGCCCTGGATCGACGTCTTCGGCGCGGTCTTCGGGGTCGGCTGCGGCCTGGTGCTCGACGAGTTCGCACTGATCCTGCACCTGGAGGACGTCTACTGGAGCGAGCAGGGCCGCAAGTCCGTGGACGCGGTGATCGTCGGGATCCTCTTCACCGGCCTGCTGCTGGTCGGCTACCTGCCCCTGGGCGTCTCGCCGGGGGACCCGCGGTGGTTCGCCATCGGGGTGATCTCGGTGAACCTGTGCTTCACGATCGTGACGTTCCTGAAGGGCAAGTTCTGGAGCGGGATGCTCGGGATCATGGTCCCCGGCCTGTCGTGGGTGACGGCGATCCGGCTGGCGCGGCCCAACAGCCCCTGGGCGCGCTGGCGTTACCCCCGCCGCCCGCGCAAGTTCGCCCGCGCCCGGCGGCGCGAGCAGCGCTGGCACCGGCGCGCGGACCGCGCGCGGGAGTGGCTGTTCGACGCGATCGCCGGCAAGCCGACGCCCCAGCCGACCCGTACGCAGCTGCTGGCGGAGCGGGTGCGCCGCAGACTGGCGCATCCGCGCCCGGAAGCCCTCCACCCCCCGACCGACCCTCGGGCGACAGCCCCCCGCCGCAGGGTCACCACCCGCTCCATGCGTCAACGCCCCCGGTGAGCCCCGTCGGGGGCGGCCGCAGGCCCCGTCAGGAGCGCGGGGAACGGCGCGGCCAGCACATCCCACTGGGGAGGTCCGGCCCCATCTGCGGGACGAACCCCCGTGGGTGGTGGGTTGCTCGCGCAGTTCCCCGCGCCCCTGGCGGGGCTGCGCCTCTGGCGGGGCTGCGCCTCTGGCGGGGCTGCGCCTGTGGCGGGGCTGCGCCTGTGGCGGGGCTGCGCCTGTGGCGGGGCTGCGCCTGTGGCGGGGTGGGACGGGAGCTGACGGGGTGTCACGCATCCGGCGCAGTAGGGGTGCAGGGGCTGGCGCCCGTGCGCAAGCTGAACGCATGAGGATCCGTGCCTGGGCCACCGCAGCCGTCGTCGTCGCGGTCACCGTGGGTGGTGTCGTGCCCGCCGCGAGAGGCGACGTGCCGGGCCCCAGCGCGGGCCAGGTCGCGTCCGCGCAGCAGCTCGCCGCCCAGCGCGCAGCGCAACTGCAGGACGCCGAGGCGCAGTTGGCGGCGGCTCAGGCCACCGAGACGCAGCTGGACCAGCAGGTCGAGCTCGCGGTGGAGCAGTACGACAAGGCCGTGGTCGCCCAGCAGGCGGCCGAGCAGCAGGCGCGCAACGCCGCTGCCGACGCCGTGGCCGCCGGTCAGGCGCAGGCGCAGGCCCAGCTGACGGCGGGTCAGCTCGCCGCCCAGCAGTACGCGATGGGCGGGCCCGCCTCCCTCGCCGGTTTCGAGGGGCTGCTGCGGGCGCGCGATCCCGAGCAGGCGCGGATCCAGAGCCAGGGCATCGAGGCGGCGAGCCTGGGCATGAGCCAGATCGTAACCGCCGCGCGGAGCGCCGCCGGTGAGGCGTCCGCCGCCGCGCTCGCGTCCGCGCAGGCGGGCCAGCGGGCGGCCGCGGCCACCACCGCAGTGCAGCNGCGCGCAGGTGGCCCAGCGGGCGGCCGCGGCCACCACCGCAGTGCAGCAGGCACGGGCCCAGGTGACCGCGCGGCTCGCGCTCCAGCAGCAGCAGGTGGCGCTGCTGGCGCAGCGGCGGGGCGAGTTGATGGCGAAGCTGGCCTCCGCGGAGCGGCAGGCCCTGGAACTGGC
>NZ_JBHSQJ010000064.1:0-56079 GCF_042658505.1 Streptacidiphilus monticola
CAGACGACCCGCCGCCAGATTCGTCATCGGCGCACTGGAAGGGGTGTCGGCGGGGTTGTGGAGCCACTGGACGGATCCGCCCTCACCAGTGATCTCCGTGACGTTCCAGTTGCTCACGGAGGCGCTGTTGTAACCGCCGTCGCCGGTCCAGTTCTGGTCGACGAAGTAGACGGTGCCGTTGCCGGAGGAGTCGACAGTGGACTTGTACACGACGCCGGTGTGGCCGGCCGCGGAGGAGCCCACGGCGAAGCTGAGGACGTCCCCGGGGACCGGCGCGGTCTTCGCGCCGTCGCCGTTGGAGTGGAGCTGGAACTTGCTGGGGTAGCTGTTGTACCAGTTCGCGGCCTCCTGGTTGCCGTTGCCGCCGGGGCCGTTCAGGCCGTAGCGCTGGACCAGGTAACGGTCGCTCAGGTCAGCGCACTGCCACTCAAGTTGGGCGACGCCCGGGACGTGGTCGATGGCGTTACCGCCGTTGGTGCACACCTGCAGGCCCATGAACGTGCCGCTGCTGGAGAGCGTGCTGCCGTTGCCGTCGCAGGTGGCGCTCCACCACGAGGGACGGCCCAGGCTGCCGCTCAGCGCCACGTCGGCGGGGTGGATCCGGCCCGTGGCCGGGGCTGTCACGGGGGTGGTCCGGTGCGGGTCGACGGTGGTGCGGACGTTGGTGTTGCGGCTGGTGACGGTGAGTCCGGCGCCGAAGCCCTTGGGCAGGTGGGCCTGGTCGTGCTGGAGGTTGACGACCCAGGTGCGGCCGCCGGCGTCGACGATCCACTCGATGGCCTCGATGTCGGTGCGCGCCCCCTTCCGGCCGGTCAGGTCGCCGTGGGAGTGGACGACGATGCCGCGGACCCGCTGCCCGAAGACCGTGGCCACCGGACCGTTCTGGGTCCCATGGAGGGCTCGGGCCCAGGCGGCGGTGTCGCCCGCTTCCGACACCGGGAACGGGTACACGGACTGCGGCAGCGTCTCCCCGAACGGGACGGCCATGACGGACAAGTACTGGTAGGCGGGCTTGAGGTCGCCGACCGAGGCGACCTGCACGCCGGCGCCCGGGGCGGCGACGTAGGGCTTGCCGGCGGGAATGTCGCGGCTGCTGACGTCGAGCGTGACGTGGTCGAGGGTGATCGCCATCCGCTGCGCGGCGACGCGGTGGGCGGTCCGGGTGTCCGCGTGGGCGGGCAGGACTGTCAGGCCGGAGACGGCAGCCGCGGCGACGGCGGTGGCGACCGCGGTCTTCTTCATTCGCTGGTTAATCGTGAGCATGACATACCTGTTCTCGTGGGCGCACCACGAAGGGTGCGAGGGATGGGTGGTCCCCAACTGAAGGTGGGAAGCGGCGCGTTCGGAGGAGGCGGTGGACTCAGGCGGTCTCGGGGCGACGGGCTCCCGCGCCGGGGCTGTGCGCGCCTGGAGGAGGGCCGCCCTGCAGAAGCAGCGGTCGTTTGGAGGAGTCGGCTGCCGCAGCCGCGCGGCCCGGGTCAGGCTGCCGTCACCTGCGGGGGCAGAAAGCGGCTTCGCAGCACGGGAGATGCCTGATGGCTCCGGTGGAGCAGCCCCTCGGCCCGGTCGAGGGCACTGCGGCCGTCAGGGTCGCCGGCCGAGCGGGTGAGCAGGAAGAGGAGCAGGTCGACGCGGTCCGCCTCAGGTCGACAGAAGACATGTTCGAGCCCGTCCTCCGGGACGGCGTGAGCCCACAGGGCCCCGAGCACCTCCGCGTTCTCACCCGGCGGGGACAGGCCGGACACGAGGCGGCGGTAGAGGCTCGCACGGACGAGGTCCATGAGCCGCTTCAGCCCCAAGTACCGCTGTCCGGCGAGGCCGTGGCGGTGACGGAGGGCTGGGCGGCCTGCGGGGTCCCGGCCGCGGTGGCGGCAGGCGTGGCGGCGGACGTGGCGGCGACGGCCACGGAGGGCAGGACGACCGTGGCGAGCGCGAGGGCGGCGACCGCGGCGGCCTGGACGACACAGGTGCGGATCATGGTGACTGTTCCTCTCGGTTGCAGTGGACGGGCAATCCGGATCCGATACGGCGTCCCGCGGTCGACGCCTCGTCCGGCTGCCACCCCGGCGGCGTGCCGTGCTGGCGAGATCAGCTTCGCCGCAGACCAGCGATCTTGGAAGGGCTTTCGGTGGTCCTGAACAGGGCCTGTCCTGATGCGGACATCCCGTCGTCCACAGACCGTCAGGTATTGCGTACGAAAGTCGGCTTCGCCCTCGCTTCGCTCCCGACCGAACGTGGACGAAAGGATCAATCAGCACAGGTGGGAGTCTCCGCGCATATGCCCCCACCTGCATGAACACCTCAAAAAGATCTTGAAGGGGGGCGGCGGGACTGCCATCCTGACGCGAGGCACGGCCGGGGGCGCAGTGCGGGGAGGGGACCAGCGGACCATGCTGCAAACACTCGGGCTGAGCCCCGACGCCACGGCGGTCTACCAGGTGATGCTCGACCACCCCGGCCATGGCGTCGACGGGATCGCCGCCACCTGTCGTCTCACTTCCGCGCAGGTCCATGCCTGTCTCGACGAGCTCGGACAGCTGATGCTGGTCCGGGCCTCCCGCGACCACCCCGGCCGGCTGCGGGCCGTCGATCCGGAGATCGGCCTGGCCGACATGGTCGCCCGCCAGGAGGCCGAACTCGCCGCCCGGCAGGCCCAGTTGGCCGCCTCACGCGCTGCGGTCACCCGCATGGTCGCCGACCGCGCCGAGCACCGCGCCGGCCACGGCGAGCGCCTGCTCGGCATGGACGCCATCCAGGACCGGCTGGAACGCCTGTGCCGCGCCGCGCAGACCGAGATCATCGGCGTCCAACCGGGCATCCAACAGCAGGAGGACCTCAACGCCGGACGCGACCACGACCTCGCCGCCCTCGGGCGCGGTGTCGCCATGCGTACCCTGTACCAGGACATCGCCCGCGGCCACGCCCACATCGTGGCCTACGGCCACACCCTGCTCAGTCATGGCGGGGAGGTACGCACCGCGCCGACCATCCCGCAGCGCCTGGTCATCGTCGACCGCAGCCACGCCCTCGTGCCGATCGACCCTGCCAACACCCGCAAGGGCGCCCTGCACGTCACCGAACCCGGCATCGTGGCCGCCCTGTTCGAGCTGTTCGAGCAGGCCTGGAACACCGCCGTCCCGCTCGGCGCAGCCCGCCCCGAGGACCCGCGCACCGGCCTCACCGACCACGAACGCGAACTGCTGCGCCTGCTCGGCACCGGCCTCACCGACGAGGCGGTCGGCCAGCGGCTCGGCCTCACCGATCGCACGATCCGCCGACAAGTGGCCTCCATCATGGAACGCCTCGGCGCGGCCAGCCGCTTCGAAGCCGGCATCAAGGCCGCCCAGCGCGGGTGGTTGTGACCCCATCGGCCCGGCCATCTGCCGTGGGCGGGGTGGGCGGGGCGCGTCTCATGGTGGTCGTGCACTGCGAGGAGGCGGTCCGGTTCCGGCTTCTCCCCCCGGCGTCCGCCGCCGGCTCGGCGCCGGCGGCGGGCCACCCTGCCGGCACGGTCGGCGCGGTCGGCACGGACGGCGCGACGGCCGATGTCCGTCAGCCGGCGTAAGCACGCAGGCGTGCCTCGTGGTGCAGGCGGGCGGCAGCGACCTCCTCGCTGACGTCCTCATGGTGGTGGTCCTGATGCCACCTAAGGATCACGCCGAGTGCCACCCCGGCGTCGCCATGTCGGCCCGGGACGGCACCTCGGCGCCGCCGTGGAGTTGACCTCCGCCCCCGCTCGGTGCACCACCAGGTCGGCCGGCTGGAGAAGCTCGGTTACTGGCCCGCGATCCTCGCCGGCCACGCCCCGCCTACTGCCTTACCCCGGCAGACCGCAAACCCGAGGAGAGGACCCGGTACCAGCCGGACGCGAGCGTGATCAGTGCACCGCCGCCCCGGCAGATCGCCGCCGGAACCTCGCCGCTGGCGGAGGAGATGGTCGAGGACATCCTGGCCGTACCGGCGCAGCTGGTCGGCTCCGTCGACCCGGCCGACGTGTTCGTCCTGAAGTCGCGCGGCGACTCCATGGCCGGCCCAGGGCAGATTCTCGACGAGGACTTCGTGGTGGTTCGCCGTCAGCAGGCCGCAGGCGACGGCGACATCATCACCGCGCTCCTCGAGGACGAAGCCACCGTCAAGCGCCTCAAGCGCAAGAACGGCCGGGTGCGGCTGATGCCCGACAGCCCCGTGCACGACCCGATCCCCGGCGAGCACGCCATCGTGCTCGGCCGGGTCGTCGCGGTGATGCGGGTCCTGTAGGACCAGGGTGGTGGGCGGCTACCTGTGGTAGAAGTCGGCGGTGACCCGGTTCTGGCAGTAGATGGTCCCGCCCGTGTGGTCCCGCAGGTCAGCCCATGCCGGGTAGATGCCGAGGTGGGCCTTCTGGGAGAAGCTCCAGGACAGTTCCAGGGTGTGGGTCTGGTGGGGCTTGAAGGTGCCGAAGGGCATGCCGAAGGCCTGCCACTGCGGTTCGCTGCCCTTGACCGGCGGCGGGGCCCAGCCGAAGTGGATCAGGTGCCAGTGGCCCTTGTCGATGCGCCACCAGATCATGGGCGGCTGCGACTTCGTCAGGCCAAGCTGGTCGATGAAGAGGTCCCAGGTCGTTCCGGTGACCGTGACACCACTCTTGTTGATGATCTTGTAGTAGCCGTCGACCTTCTGTCCCGCGTGCAACGCGGTCGGCGTGGCGCTGACGAACGGCATCGAGAACTGCGGCGTCGCCGCCCCGGCCGTCCCCGGCACGCTCGCGAGCGCGGCAGCCGTCAGTGCGGCCGCCACGGCCGCCTTGACGAACTTCTTCATTGTGTCCCTCCCCTTGGGTGAGCGCTGATCATAGAGCCGCCCGGGAACGGCGCGCACGGCGTTAGGGCCACGTTCTGCCGGGGGCCATGCGGGACCCCGGAAACTTGATCGGCTTTGTCGGAGCCGGCCCCTACGATCCGGGACATGCCTGACGCCTTTACGGTCCTATGGACGCACGACACCTGCCACGCCCTGCGCAAGGAGAAGCGGGCCGGCCTGCGGCCGCCCGTCGCGTTCAGTGGGGTCCACTCCTCGTTGCCCAGTTGGTCCAGCGCCAAGCCGGGCGACGAGGTGTTCTCCCTGCACGTCAACCGGCGCGTCGTCTACGTGGTCTCCCGCATGCGTATTCTCGACAAGCAGCGCGGCGAGTGCTGCGGGGCCGCGCCGGAGTCGTGGCGGGACCCGTCCCATCCGGGACACCACGACTGGTGGATGCTGGGGGCCGGCGGATGCGGTGCCACCGCCGTCCATGTCGACGCCACTCCCGTCCGGTTCGACCTGCCGCTTCCGGGGGACCTGCTCGGCGAACTGACGTGGCGCAACCGCCGGGGCGTCACCCGGGGACTGAAGTATGTGGTCGACGGCATGCTGGAGCACTCGGTCGGTCTCCAGGGGTTCTACCGCCTCACGCCCGAATCACATGCCGCGCTCGCATCCCTGGTCGAGGCGGCACCGCACGCCGCCACGCCGGTCACGGCCTCCTGAACTCTCCCGCTGCGAGTAGGTCGAGGGGGCCGGCACCCTGGCCCGGAACGTGAGTGGACTGCTCGGCGAGCAGGTCCGCCACTACGAACGCGGCACGCTGACCGCGCTGACCGGCTGAGTGTCTAACTGCGCTACAACCGCCGCGTACTGCGGTGGCGGAGCACGGCCGCTCGGGGATCGCTCCCCCAGGCCACGCAGGCTCTGGCCGCTGTTCACCTGGCACGCGGAGAGGCTTCGAGACGAAGAGGTCAGGGGTGTACGCCGCGTGGTGGGGTCCGGCGGCCCAATCCACCTGACAGCGACGAACGCGGCTGCGTCTCAAGAGCCTTGGGAGGTCGCCTTGCGTCGGGCCTGCGTGAGGTAGAAGTCGACGGACCGGGTGAGGAACAACGCGTCCTGAGGATCGGCCTGACTGTCGCGAGAGCTGCGGAGAACACGCCCTGCATGCCGCGGGGGCCTGTGCTCGGTGTGCCGGCTGGAGGGGCGCCATCCGTCGTGGATGACGCCCCAGTCGGCTCACCAGGTCTTGCCTGCCTGTTCCCGGATCGTGTGGTTGATCCGGTTGAAGAAGTTGGTCATGGCGATCTCCAGGGTGATCGCGCCCAGCTGCTCCCCGGTGAAGTGGTCGGCAGCGGCATCCCAGACCTCGTCGGTCACGCCGGGGCCGCCGTCCTGGATGCGGGTGGCGGCCTCGGTCAGTGCGAGCGCCGCGCGCTCCTCCTCGGTGAAGAAGGGCGTCTCGCGCCACGCGACCACGTGGTGCAGCCGCTCGTCCGTCTCACCGGCCTTCTTCGCACCCGAGACAGTGGCGAAGACGCACGGCGCACAGCCGTTGATCTGACTGGCGCGCAGGTGGACCAGCGACAGCAGCCGCCGGTCGACACCCCCTGCGGCTATCGCCTTGTGGAGGTGCTGGATCGCGGTCATCAGGTCGGGGCTCATCGCACCCTTGAGGCGTGGTTCCATCAGTCCTGCTCCTTCAGCGGTTACCTGGACCCGTCCGGGCCCGTCATCACCCATGACGGAGCGGATTCGGGGAAGGTAACAACATGTTCGAGACCGGCTCGACGGACCCGGTGGCCGAGGTGTTCGAGTCCCAGCGCGACCGGCTGCGCGCGGTCGCCTACCGCATGCTCGGATCCCACGCCGATGCCGAGGACGTGGTCCAGGAGGCCTGGCTGCGGCTCTCCCGCCAGGAGACGGCGTCCATCGAGAACCTCGCGGGTTGGCTGACCACCGTGGTCGGCCGGATCAGCCTCGATGTCCTGCGTTCGCGCCGGACTCGCCCCGAGGCCTCCTACGACGACCGTCTGCCCGAATTGGTGGTGACACTCGACGACGCTCCCGCCCCGGACGACGACGCGGTGCTCGCCGACTCGGTCGGGCTCGCGCTTCTCGTCGTCCTCGATTCGCTGCGGCCCAGCGAGCGGCTGGCGTTCGTGCTGCACGACCTGTTCGCGGTGCCGTTCGACGAGATCGGCCGCATCCTCGGCAAGTCCACCGACGCCACCAAGATGCTCGCGAGCCGCGCCCGCCGGAAGGTCCAGGCGACCGAACGGCCGACCCGCGCGGGCCGGGAGCAGCGCGAGGTCGTCGATGCCTTCCTGGCGGCGGCCCGTGGTGGGGACTTCGAGGGGTTGCTGCGCGTCCTCGACCCCGAGGTGAGGCTCACCGTCGATACCGCCGGTGGCGTGGTCGTCACCCTCGGCGCCACCAAGGTCGCCGCCGGCGCGCGGCTGGCCGCCAGCGCGGCCACCCTGGGCCGGGCGGCACTCGTGGGTGGCCTTCCCGGAGTCGTCTCCTGGCGCGAGGACGGCACCGCGCTCTCGGTTATGGCATTCACCGTCGCCGACGGCCAGATCACCGCGATCACGGCCGTGGTCGACCCGGCCAAGCTCGCGCAGATGGACCTGCCGGATCCAGTGTGAGCGGTCCCGTCACGCCGCCTGCCCGTGATGCCCGACCAGGACACCGATCTCGAACCGGGCGGTGCGGGTCACCGCCCGCTACCGCCCCCGTACTCACACCCGGTAGCGGGAATCCGCTGCCGGGGAGGGCAACTGGCCGCCGGTGGGGACCAATCACCGGGGAATCGCCGGCCGCCCAAGGGAGATGACCTCGGCCGCGGGCCCGTGGGCGAGGTGTCATCGACGCTGCGCCGGGTGGGGGTGGGTCAGCGCTTTGGAGGTGTCGTACACGACGGTGTAGGAGCTGAAGCCCTGTTCGTAGAGGTTGGCCTTCTGGCAGGCCGCGGTGCCCAGGGCGACGTAGCCCCACCACCAGGTGCGCTGGGCCTTGGCGCTGAAGCTCCAGGACAGTTCGACGGTCCGCTTCTGGTGGGCTGCGAAGGAGCCGATGTTCACGCCGCTGATGTACCACTCGGACGCCGCCCGGGTGCCGCCGCGTTGGAAGGTGAAGGCCGCGCGGTGCCAGGAGCCGTGGTCGACCCGCCACCACAGGGTGGGAGCAGGGCCCACGCGGACGGTCCCGGGGGTCACCACGACCATCATGTTCACCGGCCCGGTGGCGTGCGGCCGGGTGTTGGTGAAGCCCAGGAAGTTGTCGGCCTTCTGTCCCGGCTTGCGCGCGACGGGTACGGTGCCGTTGAACTTGCTCGCCAACGAGCCGTCCTTGCAGTCGGCCGCGGTCACCGCGTGCGCCTGCCCGGGCAGCGCGATGAGGCTTCCTGCAACCGCAACTGCCGCTGCTGCCGCCGCTGTTCGCATCCAGGTCATGCTTCCCCTCCCGGTGTCATGTGGCCGGGAGTCTAACCAGCAGCCCTGCGGTTCGCCGCCTGCAGCCCCAGGCGGGGGCTGCCATGAGCCCCCCGCCTGTCAGCCGCGGGGTGGTCTTCCCGCCCACGGCCCGGGTCCACTTCCCGCTGGCTCCCCCTTCCCAGTGCGGCGGTGAGGGTCGTCCGCGGGCACGCCCCGCCCCCTCGCCCAGATCGCCGGCAGATCACGTACCCCGCACGCCGGCCACTTCCGCACCGGGGACTGCTCGTCCTCATGACCGCGGCCTCCGGGGATTCCCCTCGCCGGGTGCGGTTGTCCGGACGGGGACCGCTGTGGGCTCGGACGTCGGCCCGGGACAGCGACCGCGAGGAAGCCGACCCCGTGCCCGACCAGGTGGGCTACCGGCAGCATGCCCTCCGGCTCAGCCCGACGGAACTGGCGGAGCTGATCAGCGAGCTGCGCGCAGCCATCGCGCCAAGGCTGGCCAACTCGCCCACCCGCCAGCGGGCACAGTACCTGCTCAGCCCGATCCACTTCCCGGTGGAAGTCCCGCAGCAGCACCCCGAGCGACCGACGAGCACAGCCCAGCAGCCACCCCGTTCCGGCGACGACGCATCCTGACATCCGCGGCCAGACGACCCCCCGCCACCGGCCGCGAGCGGGCCATCAGAACCGGCCGCCCACACCATCACCGTCCCAGCCGCGCACAGGCCTTGCCAGACTTCGATCACAGCGCACAGCAGCGGCCTTGCCCGGGTCGGCGATCCCAATGCCGCAGCAGCCGCAGACACCGAGCTGCTGGGCGAGGTGAGGCGAGTGGGGAGACGTGTCTGAGAAGCTGTCCAGATGACGGACAAGGCTGCTGGGGTTCAAGGTCAGTCGGTGTGCCCGGGAAAATACGCACGCGTTGAGCGAGAGAGACGGTTCCTCCTGGCCGAACCACCGACACCGTCAACGGTGACGGCCACCCGTGTGATCACCGACCGGTATCTGGTGGGAACACGGCTGCGGCTGCGACGTGCCGATTTCTCAGACGGCGGCTGTGAACGCAAGCTCACGCAGAAAGTGCCGATCCCCCGCCCCGGCGGTGTTCAGGGTCTGATCACCAACACCTACTTGTCGCCGGCCGAGTACGACCTGCTCGCCTCGCTGCGGGCCGCGGTGCTGTCCAAGACGCGTTTCAGCGTGCCTCCCCTGGGCGTCGATGTCTTCAGCGGTCCCCTGCAGGGCCTGGTCCTTGCCGAGGCCGAGTTCACCACGGACGAGGAGGCGCAGTCCTTCGTTCCCCCGCCCCAGTGCGTGTCCGAGGTGACCAACGACGTTCGCTTCACCGGAGGACGGCTCGTCGAGACCTCCCGCCAGGATTTGCTCGGGTGGCTGGCGGAGTACGGGCTCGATCCCGAGGGACCCTGACCCCGATGTTGGGTCCACGGTCGGTCCCACGCCACCCACTGGAAGAGAGCGCCATCGGACGCCTCCGTCGCAGCGGGGCACACCGCCCCCTACGTCCCGCCACGTGGGCCTGCGGCGGCCGGGTACCGCACCGTCTCGCCCCACCCCGCACACCGGCCCACGGGCCCACGGGCCCACGGGCTCACGGGCTCACAGGCGAGATTCAGCGTCCGGCGGGCTCGGTCAGCTCGTGACGGGCCGCGGCGGGGTCCTGCAGGACGGGGGCGGTGGCGCTGCCGAGGAGGCGCAGGGCGGCCTCCGACGGGGAGCCGGGCTCGGCGGTGTAGGCGATCAGGTGCTGGCCTGCGGAGCCGGGGATGACCAGGTTCTCGAAGCTCAGTTCCATGGCGCCGACCAGGGGGTGACGCAGCTGCTTCACCCCCGAGGTGCAGGTGCGCACCGGGTGGCGGGCCCACAGGGTGGCGAACTCGTCGCTGTTCATGGTCAGTTGCCCGATCAGCTCGGCCAGGGACCGGTCGTCGGGGTGGCGGCCCGCGACCAGCCGCAGTGCGGCCACGGCGAGTTGCGCCTGGTCGTGCCAGTTGGTGTAGAGCCGCCGGTACTGCTCGTCGAGGAACAGCATCCGGGTCATGTTGGGACGGGCGGCGGGTGAATCGGGGCTGTCGGGCGGCAGGTGCCCGGCGAGCAGCGCGTGGCCCAGGTGGTTCCAGGCCAGTACGTCGTTGCGCCGGTCCATGACCAGGGCCGGCACGTCGGTCATGGCCCTCAGCAACTGCCGCGCCGAGGCGCTGGCGTGGGAGACCCGCAGCGAGGCGGGACGGGGCATCAGCGCGGCAGGGCGGGCGAGGTCCTTCAGGTGGGCCGTCTCGTCCTCGGTCAGCCGCAGGGTACGGGCGATCGCTTCCAGCAGGCCCTCGGAGACGCCGACGGCCCGCCCCTGCTCAAGGCGGGTGTAGTGAGTGAGGCTGACGTTCGCGAGCGCCGCCAGTTCCTCACGACGCAACCCGGCAACCCGGCGGCGGCCCGGGTGCGCGGTCAGGCCCACGTCCTCGGGGCGCAGTGCGGCGCGGCGCGACTTGAGGAAGTCTCCGAGTTCGGGCGCGGCGTCCATACGTGTGCTTCCCTGGTCGTCGGCGTGGTGGAAGTCCCCGGTGTGCTGCGGTCACCGGCCTTCCATGATGCCTGTCGGCTGTGACCGCCGGAAGCGGTGAGGGTGGTGCTGTGATGACTACCCTCACCGCTGCCCGAACCGGTGCTCGTCGAGCCGGCCGCCGGCGGCAGCCGTGAGGGTGGACATGCGATGACCACCCTCGCCCTGGCTGGGCAACGCAGGGTTCTGGCTCGGCAGTTGGGCGCCGACGATGCTCTCTCTCGTCCGTGCAGGTGCCGCCGTCGGGCGGCCCGTGCATCAACCCTGAGGGAAAAAGGGGACTCGACGTCATGTCTGTCACTGATACGCAGGCGGCCGGCGCCGCGGCGCCCGGTGCCGACGCCGCCGCAGCGGCGGCCCCGTCCGTACTGACTCCTCGGCTGCGGCTGATCCTGGTCCTGTTGCTGGCCACGCAGTTCATGCTGGCCGTGGACTTCGCCATTTTGAACGTGGCGCTGCCCGTGATCGGCAAGGGCCTGGGCTTCTCGCTGGGGAACCTGCAGTGGATCGGGACGACGTTCGCGCTGTGCGCGGCGGGCTTCACGCTGCTCTTCGGCCGCGTCGCCGACCTGTTCGGCCGACGCCGGCTGTTCCTCGCAGGGCTGGTCGTGCTGGCCGGGGGCTCGCTGATGGGCGGCCTGGCCCAGAACCCCCAGATGCTGATCATTGCCCGCGTGCTGCAGGGTCTGGCCACCGCGGCCGTCACCCCGGCCGCGCTCTCGCTCATGACGACCTCGTTCCCCGAGGGCCCGCTGCGGCAGAAGGCGCTCGGCCTCAACGGAGCGCTGATGTCCAGTGGCTTCACCACCGGCGCCATCCTCGGCGGTGTGCTGACCGACCTGTTGTCGTGGCGCTGGGCGTTCTTCATCAACCTGCCCGTCGCCGCCGCGGTGCTGCTGATCGCCCCGACGGTCATCAAGGAGTCCCGTCTCCAGGAGCGGCCCAAGCTCGACCTGCCCGGCGCCGTCACCGTGACCCTCGGCCTGCTGGCCA
Organism: Streptacidiphilus monticola; assembly: GCF_042658505.1. Taxonomy (NCBI): domain Bacteria; kingdom Bacillati; phylum Actinomycetota; class Actinomycetes; order Kitasatosporales; family Streptomycetaceae; genus Streptacidiphilus; species Streptacidiphilus monticola. The sequence goes on from NZ_JBHSQJ010000064.1 coordinate 11,797, forward strand.
TCATCTTCGGCCTCACCCAGGCCGGCGAGAAGGGCTGGACTGCGGCTGCCACCTTGCTGTCGCTGGCCGCCGGTGTCCTGCTGCTCGTGCTGTTCTGGGCTGTGGAACGCAAGGTCTCCGCACCGCTGGTGCCGCTCAGTGTCCTGGGCAAGCGCTCGGTGGCCTGGGGCAACGTCGCCGGCCTGGTCGCGTTCCTCACCGAGTGCTCGCTGGTGTTCCCGCTGACCCTGTACCTGCAGGACGTGCTCGGCTTCTCCCCGCTGGCGGCGGGCCTGTCCTTCGGTGTCCTCGGCCTGGGCACGGTCACCGGCGGCGTCACCGCGCCGAAGTTCATCGCCAAGCTCGGCAGCAAGCGGACCCTGATCGTGGGCGGCCTGCTGCAGGCGGTGTTCACCGCGGCCCTGATGGGCCTGGGCGACGATCGCGTGTGGCTGTGGCTGATGCTGGGCGCCAGCTTCTTCGGCGGCGTCGGGAACATGCTCGTCATCGTCGGCTTCATGGTCACCGCCACCTCGGGACTGGCCGACCACGAGCAGGGCCTGGCCACCGGCCTGGCCACGATGACGCAGCAGGTCGGTATCACCATGGGCACCCCGATCATGAGCGCCGTGGTCACCGCGGCCGCCGGCACCGGCGCCGCGGCCATCCTCGGCGGCCTGCGGGTCGCGATCGGCGTGAACGCCGCGATCGTCGTCCTCGGCCTCCTCACCAGCGCGATCTTCCTGCGCAGCGACCGCGCCCGCGCGCACTGACCCCGAACCACCCCACACATCTCCCGCCGCCGGGCCCCCACCCGGCGGCGGGCCCTTTGCGTCCCGGCGGCCTTCCAGGGCCGGGGCCGCGGGCGGGAGGTCGTTGGCGAGGCGGCGAAGGTGGTCACCGGCCTGCTGCTGACCAGGCCGGCGGCGACCGGACGGCCAGCCTGCCTTTGTGCTGTGGCTCAGGGACGTGATGGTCGGTGTCCAGGACGACTGGTTGCACGGCGGCGGACCCAGGCGGCGTCGCGCTGGCGCCGGTCGTGGATGAGGGCCAGGAACCCGTCCAGTTCCTGGCCCGGCTCGAAGGTGTCAGCCCGCAGGCCGTCGAGGCTGCGGATCGGCTGCGTGTTCTTCGCGGCCGGCAGCTCCCCGACCGACTGGCGCGGCCGCATCGGCGGATGGATGGGGTGCTCGGCTTCTCGGCTTGCGGTGCGCTCGCAGGAGCCTCCTGCCGGTGGCGGTCACTGCGTGCTGCCGCATGGTGGGCCGGTACCAGTCGCATCGCGGGGATCGCGATGGCGGTGGGTCGGCGGCGGGGGAGGGGCGGCGGCGAAGTCGGTGGCCTGCGCGGTGGCGTGCCGGTGTGGTCGCTGGCGGGCGAGGCTGCTTGGCGGGGGCGGTTGCGGTTGCTCTGGGCCGGGTCAGGGGCGTCGCCTATGGTCGACGGATCGGTGTCGGCTTGTCCCGCCAGGAAGGTCCATGACGGCTCATAACCCCGTCTCGCGGATGCCCCGCCGGTCGACTGGGGCCCTGTATGGCTCGCCGAAGGCGCGACAGCCGACCTTCGCACCCTTCGGCGAGGCAGCCCCAACTCTGGCGGAGCAGTCGGCGCCGGCCCCCTGATCCAGCGAGCGCCCAGGCAGCTTCAGCTCCCAGCCCCGAACCCGTTCACAGCCAGCGCTTGGCCGCTTCGACGCTGTCGCCTCCGCTGCTGTTGAACGCGATCGCGGCCTTCGGCGCGTGGCGCCGGACGAGGTTCACGACCTGCTCGAACAGCTCCAGCAGTGGCTCCGGCTTGCGGATGCCGCCGCCGATCACGACGACGTCCCACTCACGCTCCGACAGCGCGGTCACCATCGTGGTCTCGGCCGACTCGTCCAGGGCGATCAGGGCCATGGACGCCTCGATCGCATGGTCGCCGAACCGCGTCAACTCCTGCTCGAGGGCCGCCCGGACGGCCGCTCCGTCCATGCCGGGAATGGTGAGTGGATCGATTCCAAGGATGAGAACTGACGACATGCCAGCTGTGACGATCAAGCGAAGGGTTCCAGTTCCCGGTGTGAGTGCAACGGCCGCAGGCGGTCCTCAGCAGGAAGGGCCGACGCGCCGCCGACCGCCAGGCCCAGGGGTGGCAAGCGTTCCGGCCGAGGTTCGGGTCGTCGCGTGCGCGGCGTCGCCGAGCAGGCCGTCGCGGTCGACCGACCACGAACGGGCCCGCCCGGCGTGGCCCCCGCCGCAGGCCGCGCCGGCCGGGCTCAGGCGAACGAGAGAAGGAGCTTGCCGCGGGCCTCGCCCGTCTCGAGGAGCTGGTGTGCCTTCGCCGCCTCGGCCAGGGGCAGTATGCGCGTCACCCCGGACCGGATGCGTCCCGCCGCGAGCAACCGGAGGGCGCGGTCCAGGTACTCCCCGATCCGCTCGGGAGATCGGCGGGCGACGTCGCCGATGTTGAACCCCGCGACGGTCCGGTTGCTCTTCCACAGGTCCCGGACCGAGGTGGTCCACTGCTCGTGCCGACCGAGGTCACCGTAGGCCACCACGCGGCCGAACGGTTGGAGCACCGTCAGGCTCTGTTCCCTGACCGGACCGCCGACGGGGTCGAGGACTAGGTCCACGCCCCGGCCGGCGGTCACCTCGGTCAGACGTTCCGCGAAGCCTTCGCGCACGAAGACGTCGTCGTAACCCAGCCCGGCGGCATACGCGGTCTTCTGCGACGAGCCGACCGTCCCGTACACCCTGCTCGCCCCCAACTCCCGCGCCAACTGGGCGGCTGCGGAGCCCACACCTCCGGCCGCGGAGTGGATCAGCACGTCCTCGCCCTCCCGCAACCTACCGGCGTCGTTGAGTACGCCGAAAGCGGTGGGATAGACGCAGGGCAGCCCCGCCGCCTCGGCCGGGTCCGCCTCTCCCGCCGCCGTCCGCAGCGACCTGACGAACCGCGCGTCGGCGGTGACGACCTCGGCGTAGCCGCCGAAGTCGGGGAGGTACGCGGCGACAGGCTCACCGATCCTCAGCCCGCTCACTCCCGCGCCGAGTGCGAGGACCACCCCGGCCACTTCCAGGCCGGGAACGTCTACTCCCCCGGGACCGTCCGGTGCCCCGAACTCACCCCGGCGGTGCTGGATTTCAGCGAAGTTGACGCCGGCGAAGGCGACGCGCACAGCGACCTGGCCGCCGGCCGGCACCGGCTCGGGCAGCTCCAAGTCCTCCAGTACCTCGGCGCCTCCGTTGGCCCGGAATCCGACTGCCCTCATGCGACGCACCCCTCCTCGTCCCGGCCCGTGCGGCAGTGGGCCATACGGGAGCAGCAACTCAGCTGCGGATCTTGGCATTCCCGCCGCCCGTCCACCTACGTCCGCGCCCTGCGCCGACCAGAGGCGCGTGCTCCGCCGGCCGGCACGAGGGTCCTGATCCCGGCACCGCGGCGGCTCCGCGCCGGGCGTCACCCTCGTCGGCGCCCTGCGACCGAAGTAGACGACCCCGGCGATCAGCAGTCCGGTGACAAGCAGCCAGCCCCCACGAGCACTTCCTGCTCGCGTTGCGGGCTTCCATCCATCCGCCCCTGGCCGTCGCAGCCTCACACAGCCGAAGCGTCAGGACGACGTAGCCGGTCGCTGCTGCGCTCGGCACGCTCAGCTGCCGCCTCCCGGCGTTCGGCGTGGTCGGTCATGGTGCTGGGTGCTCCGTGTGGCGATCACGTGGACCTCTGGGTCAAGGCCAGAGGGCAGGGCGGTCGGGACGGTCAGCCGTCGAGGCTCAGCACCATCGTCGGGCGTTCGATCGTGTGGTCGGGGCGCAGCGGGCGCACCGCCGTGCCGATCGCGAAGAACTCCGTGGTGTGGTGGCCCCAGCGGTGGTTGTGTGCGCTCAGCTGCACCCCGACGATGCCCTCGGCGTGCAGCGCCTCGGCCTCCGCCTGCATCCGCGCCATCGCCAACTCGCGTGCGTCGTAGAGCGCTTGAGTGAACTGCTCGATCTCCACGTTCCGACCGATGTTCGACAGGACCGAACTCATCCTCTGGTGTGCGATGTGGTACACGCAGGTGCCCATGGTCATGCCCAGCGGTGCGTAGCCCGCGCGGATCAGGGTCCAGAAGTCCTGGCCGGAGAGGTCGGAGGTGAACGGCTGGCCCTTGTTGTTGCGCCAGCTCCCGCCATCCGGCGTCGGCGCGTCCGCCTTCACGGCCGTGCCGATGGCGATGAACTCCACGACGTCCGCTCCGAACTCCCGTGCCTCGACGCTGAGTCGGACGCCGACGATGCCGTCCGCGTTCAACGCGGCGGCTTCGGCCTGCATCCGGGACATCGCCAACTCGCGTGCGTGGTACATGGCCTGGCTGAGCGTCCCCAGCTCCTGGTTCTGGCTCCAGCGGCTCATCTGCATGCCCACGTGGTAGATCGAGCTGCCCAGCACCAGTCCGATCGGCTTGAACCCGGCCTCGCGCACGAGCAGGAACTCGTTCACCGACAGGTCGCTGGTGAAGATCGAACCGGGCCTGCCCGGCTGCAGTTCCGCCAGCCGCCGCATCGCGTCTGCGGGGATGCCCTGTGTGGTCGGATCAAAGGTGCTCATCTGTCTCGTCCCCCTTGAGAGTGTTGATGTCCGGTCAGCCCGCTTCGGGTCAGGCCTGGTCCCGTCGGCCGGTGGGCCGGTCGGCCGTTCAGTGCGGCTGGCCGTCGGCCGCGGCCTGCGCCAGTCGACGGCGGAGCTGGTCGGCCTTGACGTCACTGTCGTCCCTTTTCAGCGACAGGACGGAGAGCGTGCGGGGTGCGGACGATGCGGTCGCGAAGCGGGCGACGGCCGTGCCGATCATGATGCAGTCCGCGATGTGGTCGACCTGTTCCTCCTCCCCTCGTACACGCGGGCAGAGCTGCTCCCAGTGGCGCAGAGGGGCGTCGGCCAGGATCGCGCCGTCCCCGCCGTATCCGGCTGTCTGGAGGGATAGTTGGGTCCGGGCGTCTGCGCGGACCCGGCGGAGCAGCTGGGACCAGCCGCTCATCTCCGCGTTGTCCGGGGAACGCTTCTGCTGCAGGGTCCGGTAGTCGTCGTGGCGTACTGCGACGGACATGCCGACCAGCAGTTGCACTGGAACCCAGCCGGCCGCGACGAGTTTGGCGAAGCCCGCCCCGTTCAGGTGCGAGGTGAACGGCCACGGAGGCCGGACCGGGCCGGCGGCGCGTACCGCGGTCCCGATCACCTTGAACTCCAGGCAGTTCGGCGCGGTCGGGAACGGATGCATCGTCAACTGCGCCGCCACCACGCCGTCGCCGCCGAGGGCGGCGCACTCGGCGGCCATCCGGCCGATAGCGGTGCGCCGCGCCGTGTCCAGCACCTGCACCAGACCGGCGGCAGGGGCGCCGGTGCCCGAGAGGGCCACATCGGACGGAAAGTACCCGACGCTGCCGTACCGTCCGGCGCCTGCGTACATGCAGTCGAAGTAGTCTGCGTCCTGCCCCCCGAAGGCGACGCGGTGCACGGCCGACCCCATGACCAGCCCGACCGGCTCGAAGCCGACGGATCTGAGCGCCGCGAACTCGCCGGCCGACAACGCCGACGACCAGTTGCCCCGATATCTCGCCTCGGCGACCCGCGCCGCGGCCACAGGCGGCAGCCCAGCGCCGTTCCATGCCTCCGTCATGCGCCCCGTCCCCCGCCTCCGCGCGCACGCCCAACTCCGTTGCGGGCGTAGGCATTCCCATCTCATCCCCAGCAAACACCCTACGCGTGACCGGTCGGCCTCGACAGGGCCCGGGACTTCACCCGTCAGGCGGAAGCTGTTCCGCGCAGCACAGGAACATCCGGCGGAGCCCGAAGCAACAGCAAGTGCCCTCATCGACGCGTTTCGGCCTCCGTCCAGGTCGCGCAGCCGCCGCGGGAACGCCTCGGCCTGTTCCACCTGCCGCTCCATCGCGCGGCCCGCCCCCTGACCCTCTCCGTTGCCGCGATCAGCGTCATCGCGGCGCTCGTCTCCCTCCTGCTGAGGGACACCTCGGCCCCCGCCCTCCCACAGCAGCGAGCGGAGACAGCCACCGAGGTCGGGTGAGCGCCGTCCAGCACGCCGGGCGCGCCAGGGCTGATCCGGCCGACTCCGGCACCGCCGACTCGAACGCCACCGCGACCAGGGCGACGCGGCCGGCCCCGAACACGGGCAGCAGGATGCACAGTTCGTTGACGTCGCAGTGGTCCCGCGGTGCCTTCCAGGCCCATCGCGCCGTCGCCGACGACGGGTTTCGGGGTCGTCCACGCCTCGGCGGCGGCAGCCGCACAGCGGGACGGCTCAGCGACGGGAAGTCCACGGCGGTCGGGCCGGGTGTCGTAGGCTCCGGCAATGAGCATTCTCGACGACGCCAAAGCGGGTATGAACCCCGACATCCGACCGCAGGACGACCTTTTCGGGCATATCAACGGCACCTGGCTGGACACGGCGGAGATCCCGGCCGACCGGGCTTCCTGGGGTCCCTTCGCCGAGCTGGCCGAGCGTTCCGAGCAGCGGGTGCGCGAGATCATCCAGGACCTGGCCGCCGAGCCCATCGCGCACGGCGAGAACGCACAGAAGATCGCTGCGCTGTACTCCTCCTTCATGGACGAGGAGACCGTGGAGGCCCTGGGTCTGGAGCCGGTGCGTCCGCAGTTGGAGGCCGTCGCTGCCCTTGGTGACACCAGTGAACTGGCCGCCTTCCTGGGCGGGTTCGAGCGCGCCGGCGGGTCCGGCCTGTTCGGCCTCTACGTCAACACCGACGACCGTGACTCGGACCGCTACCTGGTCAACCTGGTCCAGGGCGGCCTCGGTCTGCCGGACGAGTCGTACTACCGCGAGGAGAAGTTCGCCGAGATCCGCGAGAAGTACGCGGCCTACCTCACCGAACTGTTCACCCTGGCCCAGCTGGAGGAGCCGGCCGCCCGGGCCGCGTCCGTCCTGGAGCTGGAGACCCGACTGGCGGCGGGCCACTGGGACCGGGTCTCCACCCGCGACGTCCAGAAGACCTACAACCTCACCACCCGCGACGAACTGACCGCTCTCACACCCGAGTTCGACTGGGACCGGTACGTGACCGCCCTCAGCGGCGGGGCCCAGGACACGACCGCAGTCCTGGCCGAGACGCTGGTGCGCGAGCCCTCCTACTTCACCCACCTGTCCACGCTGCTGGCCCAGATCCCCCTGGAACAGTGGCGGCACTGGGCCACGGCCCGGGTCCTCAGCTCCGCCGCGCCGTTCCTGTCCCACGCCTTCGTCCGCGCGCACTTCAACTTCTACGAGCGCACCCTGGCCGGCACCCCCGAGCTGCGCCCCCGCTGGAAGCGCGCCGTGTCCTTCGTCGAACGCGCGATCGGCGAGGCCGTCGGCGAGGAGTACGTGGCCCGGCACTTCCCGCCCGCCTCCAAGGCGATGATGGACGAACTGGTGGCCAACCTCCTCGCCGCGTACCGCGCCTCGATCGCCCAGCTGGACTGGATGACCGAACAGACCAAGCAACAGGCCTTCCTCAAGCTGGACACCTTCCGGCCCAAGATCGGCTACCCGGTCCGCTTCCGCGACTACTCCGCCCTCCAGGTCACCCCCGGCGACCTCCTGGGCAACGCCGCCGCGGCCTCGGCCTTCGAGACCGACCGCGAGCTGGCCAAGATCGGCGCCCCGGTCGACCACGACGAGTGGTTCATGCTGCCCCAGACCGTCAACGCCTACTACAACCCCGGCACCAACGAGATCTGCTTCCCCGCCGGCATCCTCCAAGAGCCCTTCTTCTCCCCCGACGCCGACCCCGCCGAGAACTACGGCGGCATCGGCGCGGTCATCGGCCACGAGATCGGCCACGGCTTCGACGACCAGGGCGCACAGTACGACGGCGCGGGCAACCTCAACGACTGGTGGACGGCCGCGGACAAGGCTGCCTTCGAGCACAAGTCCAAGGCGCTGATCGAGCAGTACAACGCCTTCTCCCCGCGCGACCTGCCCGGACAGCACGTCAACGGCGCGCTGACCGTCGGCGAGAACATCGGCGACCTGGGCGGCCTGACCATCGGTCACAAGGCCTACCGGATCTTCCGAGGCCTCGACGCCAACGGCAGCACCGGCCTGGACCCGGCCGACTCGCGCACCCTGTTCAGCAACTGGGCCTACTGCTGGCGCTTCAAGGCCCGCAAGGAGCAGGCCGAGCAGCGGCTGACCATCGACCCGCACGCCCCCGCCGAGTTCCGCGCGAACATCGTGCGCAACCTGGACGAGTTCCACCACGCCTTCGCCACTGCCGAAGGCGACGGCCTCTGGCTGGCCCCGGAGGACCGCGTCAGGATCTGGTGACCCGCCAGGCCGGTTTCGGCCCAACAGCCGCAGGACCCGCCCAGCCACAGCCCGGCTGAATCGGGTGGGCCCGGCCAGCGCCTCTTTTGTCGGGCCCGCACCCCCGCCAGGCGGTGCGNACGGCTCTCACCTGTCCTCGGTGGTCGCGCTGCGCGGCGGTCGGCCGCGCACAGGGACCGTTTACATGTCAGTGAGGAGGTGGGGTGCCGGGCAGTTCGAGTCGCCGGTCAGGCCGAGCGGGGCGGAATCTGCTCGGGGAGCCGAACGCGGCTCGGCGTACGCGTGCGGCCCCGCGCGTGGGAGCTCACTGGAGGTTCCAGTGCTGGTTGCTGCCGCCGTTGACGTCCCAGACCTCGACTTGGGTGCCGTTGGCGGTCTGGCCGCCGGGGATCTCCAGCGCCCTGCCGGAAGCCGCGTTGACCAACGTGTACGAGCCGTCGCTGCCGCGGGTTGCGCGCCAGTGCTGGTTGGCGCCGCCGTTGGCGTCCCAGACCTCGATGCGTGTGCCGTTGGCCGTCTGGCCGCCGGGCTCGTCCAGGACTCGGCCGCTGGCGATGTTGGTGAACGTGTAGGTGCCGTCACTGTTGAGGGTGGCGCGCCACAGCTGGTTGTTGCCGTTCCAGGAGTCGTAGACCTGGAGGAAGGTGCCGTTTGCGTTCTGGCCGCTCGGCTCGTCGAGTGCGCGGCCGCTGGCGGCGTTCAGCAGGTGGTACACCGTGCCTGGGACGATGCCTCCGCCTCCGGTGCTGCCACCCGAGCCGCTGCCGCCCAGGGTGGTGAGCACGGCGTTGTAGGCGGGCTTGGGGTTGCCGCTGCTGTCGAACAGCAGCGGGCTGTCGGCGCTGCGCCAGGAGTCGCTGTCGCGGATGCCCCACACGGTGATGCCGGTGCAGCGAGGGACGTTGAGGCAGTCCTGGACGGTGCTGGCGTAGGCGGTCGGGGGTGCCTGGGCGATGTCGAGTTCGGTGATCTGCACGTCGACGCCGAGCGCGGCGAAGTTCGACAGCGTGGTCTGGAAGCTCGCCGGCGGGCCGCTGGTGCCGAAGTGGCTTTGGAAGCCGACGCAGTCGATGGGGACGCCGCGGGACTTGAAGTCCTTGACCATGGCGTAGACGCCCTGGGTCTTGGCGTCGGACCAGTTCTCGATGTTGTAGTCGTTGTAGCAGAGCTTGGCCGAGGGGTCGGCGTTGCGGGCGGTGCGGAAGGCGTCCTCGATGAAGCCGTTGCCCAGCACGTTCTGGAACACCGAGCTCCTGTGCTGGCTGGAGCCGTCGGCGAAGGCCTCGTTGACCACGTCCCAGGCGTAGATCTTGCCCTTGAAGTGGCTCATCTCGGTGGTGATGTGATTCTCCATCACACTGCGCAGCGTCGCTGCGTCGCTGATCGAGCTGACCCAGCTGGGCAGTTGGGAGTGCCAGACCAGGGTGTGGCCGCGCATCCGCTGTCCGTGGGCCGAGGCGTGGGCGACGATCTGGTCGGCCGGGCCGAAGTTGAAGCTGCCTCTGGACGGCTCGGTGGTGTCCCACTTCATCTCGTTCTCCGGGGTGATCATGTTGAATTCCCGGTCGAGAATCGTGGAGTACGTCGAGTCACCGAGCCTGCCGGCGGCCACAGCGGTACCGAAGTAGCGACCGCTGCCGGCAGCTGCCGAGCCAAGCGTGCTGCCGCCGGCGGCCTGGGCGGCAGGGCTCATGGCCACCGCCAGGACTGTGCCGATCGCCATTCCGGTAGCCGTCGTCAGCATCTTGCGACGCCGGGCCTGCTTGTTGAGCCAGCGCATCGGGGATCTTCTCCTGCCTGAGTGGTGGGATCTCTTGTAGGAGGTGGGGCGTTCGGGGAGCCGGCTCCACGCGACGGATACGCCTCTCCGCGGGGCGGCCACCTGCTGTCCAGAGCCCGTGACATGCCCAGTCAGCTGGGGCGAACCCTTCGCGGGGAAGGTGGATGCCGTCCTTGTCCCTGAAGGCCACTGGTGAGCCATCGCAAAGGGACTGCGGTTGGCGCGGATATGACATGGGATGCATCGCGGGAGAGACGCTGCATCAGGTCGGGCAGTGTGTCAAGGCTCCAGCTCGGTAGCTGCAGCGGCGGAGCGGACGCTCAGCAAGCTTCTCTCCGTGCGGCCGAGCGGCCCCTGGGGAGTGCTTGACCAGCCGTTCATCAGGCCTGGCCGCGGCCGCCGACCGGTTCGACGCCGGGTCGGCCGCGGCCACTCCCAGGGCCGGGGCGGTGCGTGTAACTTCCACAGTGCCGGCCTGACGGCCCGTGCGTCGCTCTGCTCGGCCAGGACCGCGCCGACGAGGTCGCCGCCCGATCGGCTTGTTCAGGCGTTCCTGCCGATTGTTCGACCGGATGGACTTCATGGAACAGGCCATGGAGCGCCTGGCCTGCCGGCAGCGCGAGTCGTCGTCCCGCGGAACGACCCCGGCGGTCAGCGGATCTCGTAGGTTCCGTCCAGCCGGGCCCGGCCGAGGATGCGGCCGGCCATCGCGGCGACGGCCTGGTCCAGCGTGAAGGCGGCGGGCAGCTCCAGGGCCTGGTCCACGGCGAAGAGCTGGAAGACGTAGGCGTGCGGGCCGTGCGATCGGATCGGCATGGGCCCGGCCCAACCGCGGCGCCCGAGCGGGCCCTTGCCGTGGCGCAGGCCGGGGACGGGGCTCGGCTCGGCCAGCGCGTTCTCCGGGAGCGCGCCGAGCGCGGGGTCGATGCCGACGGTGAGCGCGTGGACGGCCGGCCGGCTCAGCGGCACGTCGGGGTCCTGGGCGATCAGCACGAGTTCGGCCGTCCCGGCCGGGGGCTGCGTCCAGGCGAGCGCGGGCGAGAGGTTCGCGCCGAACAGCCTGCCGCGGTACCGGGCGGGTATCGGACTGCCGGGCGCGAAGGCCGGGCTGGTCAGGGTGAAGTTCTCCGGGGCCTGGGTGTCAGGTCGGGCCCAGACCAGGGCCGCGTGACCGGCGCGCCGCTTGCGTAGGGCGACGCCGAGAGGGTTCGCGGGCATGGCGACTGGACCTCCTGGGAGGGGTGGCGACGGCCCGTCAAGGCCTGTCGAAGCTGTCGATACTTTTAGGTATACTAAAGACCCGTGAGGATCGAAGCAATCGGCCAACTGCCCGGCACGGCGGAGGAGGACGAGCTCGGCGGGCTGCTGCGTGCCGCTGTGGGACGCCTCTACCGCCGCTTCCGCAGCGAGCGCCCCGACGGAGAGCTGGGCGACGCCGCCCTCGCCGTCCTCACCCGCCTGCACAAGCACGGACCGCAGACCCTCACCGCGCTCAGCGGCATCGACCGCGTCTCCCCTGCGTCCATGAGCCAGACCGTCAACCGCCTGACCTCGGCCGGCTACGCCGTCCGCACTCGCGACGCGGAGGACCGCCGCAAGGTGCTGCTGAGCGCGACGGACTCGGGCCACGCGGTCGCCCGCGCCGCCCGGGCCAAGCGCAACGCCTGGCTGGACGAGCGCTTGCGCGCGCTCTCCCCCGAGGACCGCGCCATCCTCGCCCGCGCCGCGGAGTTGCTGGAGGCCATCGCCGACTCCTGAGCGCCTCAACTGTTCGAAGCAGCGCCGTCGAGCAGGCCGGCGCGGGCGGCGAGCAAGGCTGCCGCGGCGGCGCGGCGCGCGCTGCGGCCGTCAGGTGCCTCGCCGGGGACGAGCGCTCGGTGGCAGAGCGGCGCGGTCGCGGAGCGGACCGGTTCTACCGGGTCGACGCTTCGCGGGAGTTGGCCGCGAAGCCACTCGTGGCCACCGCCACGCAGACAATCCGCGGCCGCGCACGCCCTCGCGGGCGCCGGCCCGGTGGCGGGTGGCGATGTTCCTGGGCTGCGCCCAGGCCCTGCGCCGGGCCGGCCGCTTCCCGGCCGGCGACGCCACCACGCCCTTCCTCGCCACCCACTGGGCACCCGAACCATGCCAGGACACGCAGCCGCTCCGGGGCCCGACGATGCGGTCGAGTGCGCGCGCATCCGGGACGCGATCGGCCGGGCCGCCCGGTGACCAGGCGCTCAGGACCTGGCTGCGGACGCCTGCTTGGTGCGCCACGTGCTCTTCTTGGCCTGGTTGCCGCACGTGTCCATCGAGCACCAACGCCGGTTCCCCGGACGCGAGATGTCCAGGAACCACGCGGCGCAGTTGGGCCCGGAGCAGGCCCGTACCCGTTCCAGCGCGGGCGACGTCGCCAGGTCGAGCGCGTCGCGGGCGACAGCGGCGAGAACCGCGCCAACCGGATCGGCCGCGGTGTAGATCAGAGTGCCGTGCGCGTCGAGCACCGGCACCGGGGGCGGTGCGGCGGCGGCCCGGTTCAGCACCGCGCGGGCATCCGCGGGGCAGCCAGCGGGCCCGCTGTCGCTGCGGGCCGCCGCCAGCAGCGTGTGGACCGCCTCCCGCACCTGCTGGGCCTGCCGCAGCACGGCCGGCGTCGGCACCGGGACGGCCTGGTCGTCGGGATAGGGACCCAGCTGGGCGACCCACGCACCAAGCGCCTGCGGAGTGTCCAGCTCCTCGATGGCCGCAGCCGTGCCACGCAGCCGCAAGGTGCGCATGAAGTCGAGGCAGAGCCGGCCGGAGCCGCTGCGGAAGCGCTGGCCCGTGGGGGTCGCAGGGGTGACCGTCATGCCCACCACCCTACGGCGGAACCGGTTTTACTGGTACCTTCGTGGAACCGGTTAAACCGGTCCCGGTGGTGGTGCGCCACCCGCATTGCCCTGTCCGTCCTTTCGTCACCTGGTCGAGGGGTGTGTCGTGCCTGCTGGCCCTCCTTCCGCAACCTCGCCGGCCCTTGGCCGGCCCCTGACCCTGCTGCTGTCCGTCGCATGCGGCGTCGCGGTCGCCAACATCTACTTCCCCCAGGCGATCAGCCCGCTGATCGCCAAGGACCTGCACACCGCCCCCGCCTCCGCGGCCGCCGTCGTCACCTGCGCCCAACTCGGCTACGCGGCAGGGATCTTCCTACTGGTCCCCCTGGGCGACCGGCTGCGCCACCGCGGCCTGATCACCACCCTGCTCCTGGCCACCGGCGCCGGACTGGGCCTGGCGGGCACCGCTTCCTCGCTGCCCGTCCTCGCCGCCGCCAGCGCGCTGGTGGGCCTGACCACCGTGGTCCCCCAGATCCTCATCCCCATGGCCGCGGGACTCGCCGAACCCGAGCGCCGCGGCCAGGTCACCGGCACCCTGCTCTCCGGCCTGATCGGCGGCATCCTCCTCGCCCGCACCTTCTCCGGAACCCTGGGACAGTGGCTGGGCTGGCGTACCCCCTACCTGGTGGCGGCCGCTCTCGCCCTCCTCCTCACCGCGGCCCTGGCCACCGCGCTCCCGCACACCCGGCCCAGCACCGACCAGCGCTACCCCGCACTCCTGGCAGCCTCCGCGCACCTGCTGCGCACCGAGCCCCTGCTGCGACGCTCCTGCCAGTACCAGTTCCTGGTGTTCGCCGCCTTCAGCGCCGCCTGGACCGCGCTCGCCCTGTTCATCACCGGCCCCCACTACCACCTGGGCACGCCCGCCGTGGGCGTCCTCGCTTTGGTCGGCGCAGCCAGCATGTTCGCCACCCCGATCGCCGGACGCCGCACCGACCAGCGCGGCCCGGACGCCGTCAACCTGGTCTGCATGGTCGGCGCCATCGCCGCCGGAACCCTGCTGCTGACCGGGCACCTCGGCGGAGCCCTCGGCCTGGTGGGCCTGGGCGCCGGAATGCTGCTGCTCGACGTGGCCGTGCAGTCGGGCCAGGTCGCCAACCAGGCCCGCATCTTCGCCCTGAACCCCCAGGCCCGCGCACGCCTGAACACCGCCTACATGACCTGCGCGTTCCTGGGCGGCAGCGCCGGCTCCTGGCTGGGAGTGCGCGCCTACTCCGCGTTCGGCTGGAACGGGGTCTGCGCCCTGGTCGTGCTCTTGGCCGTCCTCGCCCTGCTGCGGCACCTGCTGCGCGGCCGCGACACCGCTACCACCGAGGCCATGGCCCAGACGCCCGCAGCCAAGGACGGCGTGCCCGCCGCCCGCTGAATCGCCCCCCGCGGCCACCGCCCGCGCAGCCACCACCGCCCCGCCGCGCCTTCGACCTCACCGCTCGGGCCAACTACGCCCCGCACTCTCGACCGGCCCCGGTGACGCCACCTCGTGGACGCCACGGGGGTGAAGAGCTCTGGCTACCTCCACGCTAACCCGTCAGGAAACCCCCTGACAAAGAGGCCAGCCGCAATGCACCCCCAACCCCAAGGACCCTCGACACCAAGGTTGTTGGCGGCCCTCCGCCCATCCGAGCGCCCCAAGGACGACGTGCGAGAACGCCGGAGGACGGAACCCGCGACAGCAGGGCGACCAGGCGCACGCGGTCCCGCCGCCCTGGCTTCGGAGTGTGCCGGGTGCATCGTCCCTACAGCTCCACCGGTGCACATACCTCCATGCTCTGCCCGCCCTGACCGTCACCACGGCGGGCACAGCAGGGGGATTCGCTGATCGCAGACCAGCCTCCTGCGGCAGTCAGTCGCCGGACCTCTGCTGTTGACCACGCTCGGCGTCAGCGGCCAAGACCTCATCCGTGGCCCGCATCCGGCCCCGACGTGCACCGGCAGCAGCGGGGCCCTGCGCAAGGCGCCCCGGCTCCGGCCGTCCGCCCGCCGCACGTGCCCGGCTGCGGCCCGACTCGGCGCGCAGCATCGCGGTGAGCAGCAGCACCAGGCCCAGGAACTCGGCCAGCGCGCTGACCCGGGTCCCCGCAGGGACCGCCGCCCAGGCCAGCGCGGCCGCCGCGGAGCGCAGCAGCAGCGGGCGCAGTCCCAGTGAAACCCGGAAGCACACGCTGCCGGACAGGTAGAGCGAGACGCCGCCGGCCACGGCGACCGCCACGGCAGTGGGCAGATGCTGCGGCAGGTGCCCGATCGACAGCTTCACGCCTGCGGCCAGCACAGCCACGCCGACCAGCATGGGGATGAAGCTGTAGTAGTAGGCCCGCATCGTCAGCCGGAACCGCGGAAGCCCGCTCACCCGGCGCAGCGCGGCCTCCGCCGCCGCCTCGTCGTGCAGGAAGTAGGACCACCACAGGGCAGCCGCCAGCGCGAGTGCCAGTGCGATCCCGCCGAAGGTCCCCCAGTCCAGCGTCGCGTCCCCGACGCCTGCCCCGATGGCGATGACCGACTCACCGAAGACGATGAGCAGCAGCAGGCCGTGGCGCTCCACGAAGTGCGCCGGATCGAGTTCGCCGACCCGCTCGGTGACCGGGGTCTGCGCCGCCCCGACGCGGACCCGGCTGGCGAGCACGGGAGTGACCGTCTGCAGCAGCAGCGCGGCGACCCACAGCCCGTCCGCGGCCAGGCTGTCGTCGACCACCCCCGCCGCGGTGACACAGAGCGCGGCCAGGATGTTGGTGAGCGCGAAGCTCAGCACGTTGCGACCGTGCAGCAGCGCGTAGAGCGCACTGTGCACCAGCACCACGAGCAGGAAGCCGAGCCCGAAGGCCACCCCGTTGTCGCCGAAGACGCCGGGCAGGGCCAGGGCGCAGGTCATGAAGCCGCACATGCCCAGGAGCAGCGGCACCCTGCGACCGGTCGTCTCCGGAGGCACCTGGTTGGTCAGGTAGGCGTAGGCGCCGTACATCCAGAACAGCACCGCGAAGATCACCAGCGTCCGGCCGACCTGCGCCAAGGACAGGTCGTGCGCCAGCAGCACCGTCAGCTGTGTGATGGTGAAGACGAAGACGAGGTCGAAGAACAGCTCCAGGGTGGTCACCCTGCGCTCGCTCCCCTCGTCCTGACGGCCCGTCATACCCACTCCCCCGTAACGGATTCCCCCGGCAGCCGTCACCGCAGCCGGCAGCACCTGATCCACTCGGGACCGGCGGCAACACCGTACGCGGCCGACTGCGCCACTTCGCAGCCGGGCCCGCAGGCCAGCAGCTGCCGCAGGAGGCGACCGCCGGACATCGGCACACGGAGCCCACCTGCCAGGTCCAGGCTTACCACCGGCCCCAGCGGGGAGCACCGTTCGGCCGCGTCGACAGTGGCCTCATCTGCGGCGCGCTCCGAATGCGCGGAGCGCCGCCAGCCCTCCCGCGCCGAACCAGCAGGCTTCGAAGAGACCACGCGCGAGGCCGTGCAGTGGGCGGGCCGCCGCGGGGGCGGCGAACGCGCCCCAGGCCAGGGCGAGAAGAGCCACTGCGATCACGGCGACGCCCAGCCGCGCCCCACGCCGACCGGGCCGGGTCCAGGCCCACCATCCCGCCGCCGCGTAAACGGCCAACTCCGCCCCGAACGCCAGGACGTCGACCAGTAGGTTCATGGGGCCAGCCACCACGCCGAGACGAGGTGCAGCACGGCGAACGCACCCGCGCCGAGGGCCATCCCGGCGTTGCGCCACCGCACGCCGATGGCCGAGTCGCCGGCCTGGGCCAGCCCCGCCACCACCAGCATCGGCCAGGCCGCGACCCGCTCGCCCGCCCACAGCACCGCGGCCGCGGCGACCCCCAGGGGCAGCGCTCGCGCAGCATAAGCGCGGGCGTACACGTCCACTCCCGCCGTGACCGGCTCACCCGCCGGCAGCCCGAGCCCCGGCCGCAGGACCCCCGCCACGCTCGATCCCGCGCTCACGATCGCCGCCACGGCATTGGCGGCAAGCAGCACCTGCATTGCGTATCCCCCTGAATCATTCGAGCTGTGAACGATATGAGGACGGTACCATTCTTCATGTGAGCGATGTCAAGGGAGCCGCGGCACTGCGGGCCACGGTCGTCTTCAATCTGGGCACCCTCGGCGCCCTCGCGTCCGAACGCTTCGCGGCACAGATCGAGGCGCTGGGGCTCAAGCCCAAGCACGCCGGCCTGCTGGCGGCGCTGGATGCCGAAGCCGCGGCCTCGCAGCAGGAACTCGCCACCCGCCTCGCAGTGGCACCGAGCCTGATCGTGGCGCTCGCCGACCAGCTGCAGGAGCTGGGCGCGGTGGAGCGGGTACGGGACCCGGACGACCGGCGCCGTCAGATGCTCAGCCTCACCGCGCAGGGCCGGCAGCTGCTGGCCCGCTGCGTCAGCGCCGCCCAGGCCGTCGACGCGGAACTGACCGCAGGACTCAGCCAGGCGCAGCGCACGTCACTGGAGCGCGGCCTGCGTGCCCTCGGCGAACAGCGACTCCCCCGCTGACACCTCCTCGTCGCGCGACCCGGCTCGCGTCGGCGAGGACGCCGACACCGCCGCCGCGGCGCGCACCGTGCAGTCGGGCCCGCGCGAATCAGGTCAACTCCTCGGCGAGGCAGGCCCGACGACTACACCGTGGCTGCCCACGACGCCCGGCCCCAGCCAGCCCGGTTCCGCGTTGATGGGTGCGGCGTCGCCGGTTCCGCCCTTTCGCCGATGGGCGTGGCCTCCGCTGACCAGGGAGTCTCCGCACCGCGCCTCCCTGCCCCGGCACCGAAGCCGCCGTCAAGGGAAGAGGCTCGTGACCGTCGAGCATCCGTGACTGCTGGACGAGGCTCAGCAGGGTCTTGAGGGTGCGGCGCGCGATCCGGGCGGGTGTGTCGTGGCCGCCCCGCGCCGGCGCGAAGTGGCGTTGGCCTGGCGTCACTTGCCGCTGTAGACGGGGAAGGCGCTGTGCTCGCCGTAGTCGACGTCGTGCAGGTTGCGCAGGACGTCCATGTCGTCGCGGGAGATCTGGAAGTCGACCTCGGTGTTGGAGCGCATGTGCTCGGGGTTCGCAGTCTTCGGCAGCGACACCGTGCCCAGTTGCAGGGTGTAGCGGATGCATAGCTGCGGGACGGACACGCCGTACTTCTCCGCCATCGCCCGGACTTCGGCGTGCTTCAGGATCGCGCCGTGGGCGATCGGCGAGTACGCCTGGACGAGGATCTGCTTGCTCTCGCAGTAGGCCAGCAGGTCGGCGGGGGTGTTGCCGGCGTGGACGAGCAGTTGGTTCACGTGCGGGACGACGCTCGCGCCCTCAAGGATGTTCTCCAGGTCGTGCTGCTGGAAGTTGGACACGCCGATGGATCGGATCTTGCCGGCCCGGTGGGCGTCCTCCAGGGCACGCCACGCTTCGCGGTTGCCCTGGGCGTAGTCGCCGCCGCGGAAGTCGTCCCACGGCTGCGGGCTGTGGATCAGCATCAGGTCGACGCGGTCCAGGCCCAGCTTCGCCAGGGAGCCGTCGATCGCGGCGAGTGCCTGGTCGTAGTCCTTGATCTCCGCGGCGAGCTTGGTCGAGACGAACAGCTCGTCGCGGGGCACCCCCGAGGTGCGCACGCCCTCGCCGACGCCGCGCTCGTTGCCGTATGCCTGGGCGGTGTCGATGTTGCGGTAGCCGATCCGGACGGCTGCGCGGACCGCCTCGGCCGCCTTGTCGTCGTCGATGAACCAGGTGCCGAGCCCCAGCCGGGGGATCTCGACGCCGTTCGCCAGCGTGCAGGTCTCGTCGAGGATGCTCATGCGTTCGCTCCGTTCTTCGGCAGCTGCCCGTACACCTCGTCGGTGACGGGCTCCAGCCATTCGTTGCTGACGTTCTCGCCCGGCGTGATGAAGGCGACGTGGGAGAACCACGAGTCGGCCTTCGCGCCGTGCCAGTGCTTCGTCCCCGCCGGGACGCGGACCACCGTTCCCGGCTCCATGCTGACCGGGTCCTCGCCCTGGGCCTGGTACCAGCCGCTGCCCGCCGTGCACAGCAGGATCTGGTCACCGCCCCCGCCCGTGCCGTGGTGGATGTGCCAGTGGTTGCGGCAGCCCGGCTCGAAGGTGACGTTGCTGACCGGGACGCTCCCCGAGGCGAGTGACGCCAGGTAGCTCTGGCCGGTGAAGTACTGCGCGTAGGCGTTGTTCTTCTCCCCGCGGGGGAAGATCTGGTCGAATCCGCCTGCGGTCATGTCGGTTCTCCTCCTGTCGTCGGCACGCCCACGCCGGGGGCCTGCGCAGCGGTGCGCGTGTACTGCCGGCCGGCGCGCTGCGCGGGGGGCTGCGCGGGGCGCCGGCTAGCGGTTGACGTAGGCCATGTGCTCCGCGTTGTAGCGATCGCCGCTGACGCCGACCCGCTGGGCCAGGCTGTCGAGATCGGCGACCTCGTCCGCCGACAGCGCCAGGGCGGTCGCGGCGTTGTTCTCCCGGATGCGAGCCGTGCGGCGGGTACCAGGGATCGGCACGATCCATGGCTGCTGGGCGAGCAGCCATGCCAGGGCGATCTGCCCCGGCGTCGCGCCCTTCGCTTCGGCGAGCTGCCGGACGTGGTCGACGAGCGCCTGGTTCGCGCGCAGGTTCTGTGCCTGGAAGCGCGGGACCCGGTGGCGGATGTCGCCGTCGGTGAAGGTCGTGGAGTCGTCGACGGTGCCGGTGAGGAAACCCTTGCCGAGGGGGCTGAACGGCACGAACCCGATGCCGAGCTCGGCGAGCGTGGGCAGCACCTCGGCCTCGGGGTCCCGTGTCCACAGCGAGTACTCGCTCTGGACCGCAGTCACCGGGTGGACGGCGTGTGCGGCACGGATGGTGGCGGCCGCGGCCTCGGAGAGCCCGAAGTGCCTGACCTTCCCCTCTGCGATCAGCTCGCCGACGGTGCCTGCGACGTCCTCGATCGGCACGGCGGGGTCGACGCGGTGCTGGTAGTACAGGTCGATGACGTCCGTGCGCAGCCGCTTTAGGGACTCCTGCGCGACGCGGCGGATCTGCTCGGGACGACTGTTGAGGCCGACGCTGCGGCCGTCTCGGATGTCCCATCCGAACTTGGTGGCGATCACGACCTGGTCGCGGACCGGCAGGAGCGCTTCCCCGACCAGCTCCTCGTTCGCATAGGGCCCGTAGACCTCGGCGGTGTCGAAGAAGGTCACTCCCTCCTCGACCGCGGAGCGCAGCACCGCGATCATGTCCTCGCGACTGCCAGGGTTGGGTCCGTAGCTCTGCGACATGCCCATCGCGCCGAGCCCGATCGCGGAGACCCGTAGGCCCTGTCCGAGTGTTCTGACGTGCATAATCATCCCTCCGGGGTCGGGGTCGGGTTGGACGCCGCCACAAGCGCGGCACGTTGGAGGTCACGGCGAGCCACGCGAGCCACGCGAGCAGCAGGGCTGCGCGGGCGATCGACTCGAGGGACGGCGTTGAAGACGCCGGCCGGCTCGCCGCGCTCGATCCTGGCGCAGTACTCCGGGCTCACGTCCGCGAACATCGCCACCTCCTCACTGGTACCCGAAGAGCCTGGGGCCCACGGGTCCCACGCCAAGGCGCGAAGCGCCAGTGAGGGATTGCCGTCCCCGGTGCCCCGAACACCGCTCGCTCGGCCGCGACGGCATACCGCACTGTCAGGCGGAGCGTTGGTCGGCGATGTCCTTCAGCCGGGTGATCGCGGTCATCGCGTTGGGCCAGCCGGCGTAGAACGCCAGATGCGTGATCGCCTCGGACAGCTCCTCCACGCTCAGCCCGTTGTCCAGGGCGACGCCGAGGTGGTACCCGAGCTGCTCGCCGCGGTACAGCGCCGCCAGCACGGTCACGGTCACCAGGCTCCGGTCGCGAGGCGACAGCCCGGGACGCTCCCAGATGTCACTGAAGAGGACCTCGTTGGTGACGTCGACCAGCTTCGGGGCGATTGCGGCAAGCGCCTGGGGCGCGGACTGCTTCGGCATGACGGGCGCCTCCTTGATCGAACGGTTGGACCGGACCGGTTCCACGGTGAGCCGGACCGGGCTCCACAGCAGCCGCCGCAACCCGACTCCGAGTGGCGCCTGACGGTGCCGGCGGTCTCTGGTGTCGAGGAAACCCCAGCTCAAGGAGGCGGAGAAGGGTCTGCTGTTCCAGGTACTGACAGGACCCCCCACGTCTCTGCCGTCCGGCCTAACGTGGAAGGCATGACCACCGAGAGCGACATTCGCGCGTTCCTGGCCTCCCGCCGGGCCAAGATCACCCCGCAGCAGGCGGGGCTGCCCGCCTACGGCGGCAACCGGCGCGTGCCCGGCCTGCGCCGCGAAGAAGTCGCCCTGCTCGCCGGCGTCAGCGTCGACTACTACGTCCGCCTGGAGCGCGGCCACCTCGCGGGAGCCTCCGAGGAGGTCCTCGACGCCGTCGCAGGCGCCCTCCAACTCGACGACGCCGAGCGGGCCCACCTGTTCGACCTGGCCCGCGCCGCAGCCAAGCGCCCCACCCGCCGCACCCGGCGCCCCTCCGCAGCACTCCCGGACAGCGTTCTGCGTGTCCTGGCCTCCATGACCGACTCCCCGGCCTTCATCCGCAACGGCCGACTGGACGTCCTCGCCACCAACCTCCTCGGCCGCGCCCTTTACGCCCCCCTGTTCCCGGACTCTGCCGCGAAGACCACCAACATCGCCCGCGCCCAGTTCCTCACCCCGGCCGGGCGGGACTTCTTCCCGGACTGGGACGTCGGCGTCAACACCACCGTGGCCCTCCTTCGCACCGAAGCCGGGCGCGCCCCGCACGACACCGAACTGACCGGGCTGATCGGCGAACTCGTCACCCACAGCGAGGAGTTCCGCAGCGCCTGGGCCAAGCACAACGTCCGGCTGCACCACACCGGCCGCAAGGCGTTCCACCACCCAGCCGTCGGCGACATCACCCTCGACTTCGACGCCATGGAACTACCGGCTCAGCCCGGCCTGACCCTCACCGCCTACAGCGCCGCCCCCGGCACGCGCGATCACGACGCCCTGCGACTCCTCGCCACCTGGGCCGCGACCGAGTACCCGTCAGGCCCGGACGTACTCCCCGGCATGTCGTCAGCCGACGTCACTCCCGACAGGCGCTGAGCCACCCGCAGTCACGAGGGTTCCGGACCGCCGGGTCGAGCGGGCACCACCGCGCAGACCGTCGCCGGCTCCCCGCCGAGGACCTGCGGACCTCCGCCGCCCCGCAGGCGGTTCGGCAAGCCCTCGGCGACCACGACACGATCCAGCGCACCGGGTTTCTCGGCGGGTGGGCGACTGGTCCTGATCTCCGAGGGCGGCACGCGAGCGCCGGAGCGGCTTGGCCGCTCCNTTGGCCGCTCCGGCGCTCTCATGTGTCCGACGCTCAGGAATTGATGTATTCCGGGGTGGGCACCGCGGCCCTCGGGGCGCGCAGGGGCCCGTGGTTGAAGAGCAGGTTCAGGGTGAAGGCGGCCAGCGTGGTGCTGGTGATGGCACTGCCCGCGATCGTCTGGAACCAGTCGGGCAGCCGGTGGTAGATCGAGCCGGCGACCACCGGCAGCATGCCCACGCCGATCGCGACGGCGACGATCAGCAGGTTGCTGGTGCCCTCGAACTCGACCTTCCGCAGCGTGCGGATGCCCACGGCGGTGACCGTGGCGAACATGACCAGACCCGCCGCGCCGATCACCGGCCCGGGGAGGGAGGCGACCAGGGCGCCCAGCTTCGGGATCAGGCCCAGGACAACCAGGAGTCCGCCGGAGACCGCAGTGACATAGCGGGAGCGCACCCTCGTCATCTCGACCAGGCCGACGTTCTGCGCGAAGGCCGTGTCGAGGAACGAGTTGAAGATCCCGCCGAGTACGCCTGACAGACCGTCAGCGGCCAGGCCCCGGGCCAGGTCGGCGTGGGCCAGTTCCTTGCCGGTCGCCTCGGCGACGGCCAGCATGTCGGCGGTGGACTCGGTGAAGGTCACCAGCATCACCACACACATGGAGATCACGGCGGCGGCCGGGAACTTCGGGGCACCGAAGTGGAAGGGGTCGGGGAAGCCGAACCAGTCCGCATGGCCGACGGAGGAGAAGTCGCTGATGCCCATGGCGATCGCGACGACGGTGCCGACGGCCAGCCCGATCAGCACGGCGACCTGGGTGAGAATGCCCCGGCCGAACCGGTTGACCGCCACGATCAGCACGACGATGCCCGCGGCGAGCGCGAGGTGGCTGGGCTGTGCGTAGTCCTTGGCGGTGGGGTCGTTCCCGGCGATGAGGCCGGCGGCGACGCCGATGAGGGAGAGCCCGATGACGGTGATGACCGAGCCGCTGACCAGCGGCGGGAAGAAGCGCACCGCCCGGGCGAAGGGCCAGGCGATGAGCAGGCCGAAGAGGCCCGCGGCGAGCATCGAACCGTAGACGGCGGGCATCCCGTACTGCCCGGCAATCATGATCATCGGCGTGACGCCGGCGAACGTCGCACCCGCGACGATCGGCAGGCGCACGCCCAGGAATCGGCTGACCCCGAGCGCCTGAAGGAGCGTCACCAGCCCGGCGACCAAGAGGTCGGCGCTGACGAGCAGTCCGACGGTGGAGGTGCTGAGCCTGGCGGCCGCACCGAAGACGATGGGGACGGTGACGCAGCCGGTGTACATCACCAGCACGTGCTGCAGACCGAGCAGCCCCAGCCTGGGCAGGGGAAGGACCTGGTCCACGGGATGCCTCGAACTCGTGTCCGCGGATGCGGAGTTGGCCATGTGCGTGCTCCAAGGCGGGAAGTGGGTGGCGGGGAGGACCTGGATGCGACGAGCTGGCGTCAACGATCTGTTGAAGCTGTTACCCGCGGATTGCCCCGGCGTCGCACGTTGGTTGCGGAGGTAACGATTGCAACAGGACGTCAACTTGACCCGGCCCTGAAGGGCCGGGCTTGGGGGTAGCGCCCAACTGGCTGCCGGGTGGGCTCCTCCGTCCAGACACCCCTTATGGGGTGGCAGGGACGCGTGACTCACGCCCCGCATTCCACGCGTCCGCGCCCCTGCGGGCGAGGACGCGGGAAGCGTTCCGGTCAGCGTGGGCAACGACCCCGCACCTCCGGCATGCGAACGTGGCTTGGGACGTGCGGTTGAGCCGGTCGACGTGTCCGCACTGCGCGCACTCCCGTGAGGAGTAGGCCGGGTCCACGAACACGAGCGGGACACCGGCCCGACGCGCCTTGTAGACGATGAAGTCTCCGAGCTGGGCGAAGGCCCAGGAGTGGAGTGCGACCCGTTGGGGCTTGCGGAGCCGTACCCGGGTGCGGATGCCCTTGAGTTCTTCGAGGGACAAGCCGCGCCCGGTGCGTTCAGCCTCGGTCACGATCGTCTTGGCGATGATGTGATTCTGGTTCTTGACATGCCGTTGCTCGCGGCGGGAGCGCTCCTTCAACCGCCGCTTGGCGGACTTGGTGCGCTTCTTCTGGAGCTTGGCCCGCAGGGCGACCTGACGCCTGCGATAGCGGTTCAGGCCGCGCCCGGCGGCCTGGTAGCCGGTGGAGGTGGTGGCGATGTTGACGATACCGAGATCGACGCCGATGAAGCCGTCCGGCTCGTACTGCTCGGCCTCGGGCACCTCACACGTGGCGATCAGGTAGAAGGCCCCGTCACGCTCGATCAGGTCGGACTCGCCCTTGCGATACTGCTGGAGCACCTTGAGCGCGTCCGTGGAGCAGGCGAAGCGGACGTTCTTCAGACGCCCGGCGGTGGTCCAGATGGACACGGTCTGCTGGTCCAACTGCCAGCTCACACACCGGTCGTCGTACGGCTGCGCGGCATCGGGCCGGAACGTGATCGGCTTCGACTCGGCCTTGATCCGGCGCTTCGACTTCGGCTTGCCGAGGTTCCCGGCGCGGATGTTGGCGTGCAGCGTGGTGTACGCGTCGCGGACCTTCTTGATGACGTGCTGCGCCGCCTGCGCCCCAAGCCCGGAGGCTTTGAGGTGGGCGTACGTGTGCTTGCGCAGCTCGTACTCACGCGGCACCCCATGGGCGAACGCCACCTCGGACACCCAGCACGCCAGGTCGTTGACCGTGCGCAGGGTGGAGCGCAGCGCGGACGCCTGTACGGCATCCGGCATCAGCTTCACCTGCGTCACGATCTTCATGCCGAGCATCGTACTACCATTGATCTATGTCACCACGCTGGGAGCCAAATCCCAATATCCGCAGGGGTCGCACGGTCGTCTACACCCTCCATGCGCACTTGGTCTTCACACCCAAGTACCGGCGCGGCCCGTTCACCGACGAGATCCTCACGCGCTGCGAGGAGATCATGCGGGCCGTCTGCGCCGACTTCGAAACAGAGCTGGTGGAGTTCAACGGCGAGCGCGATCACGTCCATCTGCTCGTGCACTACCCGCCCAAGGTCGCCCTCTCACGATTGGTCGGCTCCCTCAAGGGAGTCTCCGCCCGCAGACTCCGCCAGGAGTTCCCCGGCCACATCCGCAAGTACCTGTGGGCAGACCACTTCTGGTCCCCGTCCTACTTCGCCGCCTCATGCGGCGGCGCACCGCTGTCGATCATCAAGGAGTACATCGAGAACCAGAAGCGTCCCAGCTGAGGTCAACAGTGCGGACCCGTGCTCCAGTGCGGGTCACCCCTGTCTTGATAAACGCTTCCTCCCGGCCGTGAACGGCCGGGGTTCCGCGCTAGCCTCGTGCTTTCATGCGCCGGACCGTCCGGCAGGTGGTCGTGTAAGCGAAAAGTGCCTCTGACCAGCAAGAATGAGGATTGTCGAGGCCCTCGTTCCCGCACCCGTCGGAGGCACTTCCCAGGTGAGCAAGCGTATCGGTTCCTATCCGCGCGTCCGCGTGCAGGGCGATGGCCGGGCAGTGGTGTCGCAGGCCGGGGCGGTGCTGCTGGTCGAGACGGTCCGCCGGACCGGCCTGGACACCTCGCTGTCGCGGGAGTTGGGGCCGTGGCGCAAGCCGCGGGCGGTGCACGACCCGGGCAAGACCCTGCTCGACGTCGCGCTCGCGGTCGCCCTCGGCGGCGACTGCCTGGCCGACGTCGGCATGCTGCGGGCCGAGCCCGGCCTGTTCGGGCCGGTCGCCTCCGACCCCACCGTCTCGCGCCTGGTCGACACCCTCGCGCAGGCCGGCCCCCGCGCCCTGGAGGCGATCCGCCGTGCCAGCGCCGAAGTGCGGGACCGGGTCTGGCAGTTGGCCGGGCCCCGGGCCCCGCACGCGAGCGGCCAGGTGGTCGTGGACATCGACGGCGTCCTGGTGGTGGCGCACTCCGACAAGGAGGACGCCAAACCCACGTGGAAGAAGACCTACGGGCACCACCCGCTGTTCGCGTTCGTCGACCACGGCGGCCAAGGCTCCGGGGAACCGGTGGCCGCACTGCTGCGGCCGGGCAACGCGGGCAGCAACACCGCCGCCGACCACATCACCGTCGCCCGCCAGGCCCTGGCCCAGCTCCCGGCCCGGTTCCGGCGCGGACGCCGCACCCTGATCCGCACCGACTCCGCCGGCGGCACCCATGAGTTCGTGGGCTGGCTGAGCCGGCGGGGCCGCTGGCTGTCCTACTCGGTCGGCATGGTCATCACCGAGCAGATCCACCACGCGGTGCTGCAGATCCCCGCCTCGGCCTGGACGCCCGCCATCGAGCCCGACGGCCGGGTGCGGGACGGGGCCTGGGTGGCCGAACTGGCCGGCGACGTGATGCGGGGCTGGCCGGCCGGGATGCGGCTGATCGTCCGCAAGGAGCGCCCGCACCCCGGCGCCCAGCTGCGGATCACCGACGCCGACGGCATGCGCCTCACCTGCTTCGCCACCAACACCCCCGAACTGCCGATCGCAACACTGGAGTTGCGGCACCGCCAGCGGGCCCGCGCGGAGGACCGCATCCGCGCGGCCCGCGACACCGGCCTGCGCAACCTCCCGTTGAAGGCCACCGCGCAGAACCGGATCTGGCTGGAGATCGTCCAACTCGCCCTGGACTTGCTGGCCTGGCTACCCATGCTCGCCCTGACCGGCGACGCCCGCCGCTGGGAGCCCAAGCGCCTGCGGCTGCGGCTTTTCTCCGCCGCGGCCCACCTGGTCACCACCGGCCGCCGCCGCTGGCTCCGCCTCGCCCGGCACTGGCCCTGGACCGACCTGATCACCAGCGCCTTCGACCGCCTCCAAGCCCTGCCCGCACCCGGCTGACCAGCCGAAACACCCCGCCCCGACGAACCAGACACCCACCCGGACCCGTGGAAACCGGCGCCCACCCGACGCGACAGCCGGACCACCGGCCTGCCCACGACGCCGCCACGAAGCCGAAACGGCCCGCCAGCAAAGCTGACGGACCGTCACGAAACTTCGAGGCTAGATGATGCTGAACACCCCTTCCGTCGCAAGAAAATAGGAAGCGGCAGCGGGCGGCTCGCAGCTATGGTCTCTCACGTCCAGGTGCGCAGGCCTTCGTTACTTCCACTGCCAATGGAGAGGTCCCGGGTTCGACTCCCGGTCGGGGCTTCCAGCCCCGATAGCTCAGCGGCCAGAGCGCTTACGTCACGAATGCCGACTCTGATCTCTGGACGACAACTTCAGACTTCCGCCCGGTGCGCAGGCAACGCGTTCTTCGAGGTTCGATCCCTTGCAGGCCCGACCCATGGGCCTGCTGCCCGGCAGGCGGGCGCTCGCGTCACCAACTCGACCTCGGGCGGCACAACTTCATAAGCACCTCCCGGTGCGCAGGCACCCGGTTACTTCTCTCTGAAAAAGAATCCCAACCGGAATGCCGACCTTCGATCTCGGGAGGCATCAGCACCGGGGCGCCCGGTGCGCAGGCTGCGGATACTTCAGCGGATCTGACGGTTGCGGGTTCGAATCCCGCCCCGGCCGGCACAGTTCGGCAGGTAGCTCAACGGATAGAGCATCAGACACAGGACCGCCGCCGACTCCTGATCTCGGGCGCCCATATGCTCACGCCTCCCCCTGACACCTTCATTCAGGGGGTTTTCCATGTCCCGCTTCAACGTCAAGACCGCCAAGCCCTCTGCGGTCTCCCCGGTCATGACCACCGGCCGGCGGACCGTCACCCACCAGGGCGGCACCGGCCACCTCCGCGACGCGAAGTCCGAGCTGTTCCTCCTCGCCGTCACCAACATGGTCGGCCAGGACACCTTCTACGAGCGCGGTGGCCACCGCGACGACCGGTACACCCAGCTCATCCGCCGGCTCGCGGTCGAAGACCACGAGTGGACCGCGGCCCTGCTGACCTGGCTGCGCACCGACGGCAGCATGCGGACCGCGTCTCTTGTCGGCGCCGCCGAGTTCACCAAGGCCCGGCTCGACGCCGGCCTGGCCGGGCACTCGCGGCAGGTGGTCGACGCCGTCCTCCAGCGTGCCGACGAGCCGGGCGAGTTCCTGGCCTACTGGACCACCCGCTACGGGCGGGCGCTGCCGAAGCCGGTGAAGCGCGGCGTGGCCGACGCCGTGCGGCGGCTGTACACCGAGCGCGGCCTGCTCACGTACGACACCGCGTCCAAGGGCTACCGCTTCGGTGACGTCCTCGAGTTGGTCCACGCCGCCCCGGCGGCCGACCGGTCCTGGCAGGGAGACCTGTTCAAGCACGCCCTCGACCGCCGCCACGGCCGCGACGCGGAGATCCCGGCGAGCTTGAGCACGGTCATCGCCCGGGAGCGGTTGCTGGCCACTCCCGTCCAGGACCGGCGCACCGTACTGCGGGAGCACCCGGAGCTGCTGCGGCTCGGCGGCATGACCTGGGAGGCGCTGGCGGGCTGGTTGCAGGGCCCGATGGACCGCGAGGCCTGGGAGGCCGTGATCCCGTCCATGGGGTACATGGCCCTGCTGCGGAACCTGCGGAACCTCGACGAGGCCGGCGTCAGCGACCAGGTGGCGCAGACCATCGCCGCGCGGCTGGCCGACCCCGAGCAGGTCGCGAAGTCCCGCCAGTTCCCGTTCCGGTTCCTCGGGGCGTACCGGCATGCGCCGTCGCTGCGGTGGGCCTGGGCGCTGGAGCAGGCCCTCGGTCACTCCCTCGCCCACGTGCCCGCACTGCCCGGGCGCACGCTGGTCCTGGTCGACCGCTCCGGCTCGATGTTCGGCGGCGTCAGCGAGCAGACCAAGCTGAACCGGGCCGACAGCGCCGCGGTGTTCGGCGCGGCCGTCGCGCTCCGGGCCGAGCACGCAGATCTCGTCGAGTTCGGCACCACCAGCCGTTCGGTGCCGTTCCAGCGCGGCGAGTCCGCTCTGCGGATCCTCGAGCGCTTCCACGACCTCGGCGGAACCAACACCACCCAGGCCGTCCAGCAGCACTACAAGGGCCACGACCGCGTCCTCATCGTCACCGACGAGCAGGCGGCCTACAGCCACCTCGGCACCCCGGCCGACCAGGTCCCGGCGCACGTCCCGCTCTACACCTGGAACCTCGCCGGCTACCGGCCCGGACACGGACCCTCCGGCTCGGCGAACCGCCACACCTTCGGCGGCCTGACCGACCACGCCTTCCGCATGGTCGCGCTCCTCGAAGCCGGACGGAACGCCACCTGGCCGTTCGGCGCAGGCAGCTGACCTGTTCCCGGGACCGGCCAAGCGCCCACCTGGTGCGGAAGCTTCACAAGCCCCGCATAAGGTGGGCGCATGGACGTGCTGACGATCATCGCGGATCTGGCCAGGGAAGCCGAAAGACAGGTCCGCGATCACGCATGGCGACTGACATCCGCCGAACGCGACCTCGCGCAGCAGACGGAAGCCGGCCTGCGTGCGGCCGTGGGCCCACGGGAAGCTCAAGAGGCCCTCCCGGAGATCGAGCGGCTGGAACACCTGCGCGAAACCCTCGCCGTCCTGGCCGTCTCCCTCGCCCGCATCCACGGACGCATGGCCTGGTTCCTCTCGGGCGCCCTCACCGCCCTCGAACCCGTCCTCCAGTGGCGCGCCTTCCCCACCGACGGGGGCCCCACCTTCGGCACCCGTCCATCGACTCCGGAGCAGTACACCGAGGCCGAAGATGCCGTCCGTTGCCTCCAGGAAGCCCTGGCCCGTATCGCTGCGGCTGCGCCGGCAACGCAGAATCCGGGCCCCGAACTCGGGGACTGACCATTCCGCGGCGCGGACGCGGCCTTGAAGCTCCGTGCCCCCGGAGACGACCGAGGGAACGCCATGCCTCCCTGGGCCATCTCCACCGCCGACGGGACGACGGGGAAGAGGCCGGACATCCCGGGCGCACCCGTGACGTCCGGCCGTTCGTTCGCTGTTTGCTACCGGCCCCCGGGCCCCAGGGGCGGGCGGGGTGCGCGGTCGCAGGCGCTCTCCCTGCGGCCCGGACATGATCAGGTACTCGACCGGGCCGCCCGCGCCAACGTTCGCCACCCCATGGGGCTTGCTGGTGTCGAACTCGGCCATGTCCCCGGCTCTCAGGACGAGGTCCCGATCGCCGAGTGCGAGCCAGAGCCGCCCGTACAGGACGCACGGATCCGCTCCGGAAGCGAACGCGCGATGGTCAGCCGCCGACGTCGCCCGCTCGGATCACACGGTGGAACCGTCCGCCGGGGTGGCGCGGCGGTCATGGAACTGGCGCCCCGCCAGTGCGCCCGCGTAGAAGACGAACCCCACTCCGATCAGCCAGGATTCGACGACGATCACAATGCCGACGCCGCCATAGGACTCCGCATTGGTGACGATCATCGGATCGAACACCAGCCAGGAGAACACGCGCAGGCCACCGAGACCCACGAGCGTGGCCACCGTCCCCGGCAGCAGCGCCCGCCAGCTCACCCGGCCGCCCAGCAGGAATCGCTGCCCCCACCAGAAGAACAAGAGCCCCGACGCCCCCAGGAGGAGGACCCGCTCACCACTCTGCACGAGTCCGTGGCGCAGCCACACTCCGCTCTCGACCTCCGCGGCCAGGTAGAAGGTCAACGCCCCCAGCCATGCCGCCCGCCGCCACAGCTGGCGCCAGCGCGGCGGAGGCAGACGCCAGTCCTTTTCGTAGGCCCCTTGCACCTCGGCGGCGAAGCCGAGACCGAAAAGCGCCAGCAGGGCCAGACTGAGGGCGCCGGCCGCGTGCTCGATCTGGTGCTGGCCCGCGAAGAGCCGCTCCAGCGGCGTGGCGCTGCTGCGCTGCAGGCTCATGCCATCCACGAGCCAGCTGTCGAATGCCCGATCCCGGAAGGGATCGATCGCGGCGACCACCAGCAGCAGCGGAAGCAAGGTGACCAGGCCCTGCGCCGCGAAGACCATCGAGCGCCGCATCAGATCGAGCTCACCGGCCTCCCGCACGAACCGACCGAGCCTGCTGCCGCGCCACCGCCCCGACCACCCCTCCCCCGGGCCCGCTGGCGGCCGATCCCCGGCAGCCGATTCCGGGTCGGCGTCATCAGCCACATCGAAGCCTTCCAGCAAGCACCTGTCCTCGACGGCCAACGCTTGCAGCGCGCGCACCGCGCATCAAGGAAGCCACGCCGCCGCGGGAGGCAGCCGAGGCGGCAGGCCGGCCACCGAGCTGTGCCGTCAGAAGCCGATCGCCTCGCGGAGCAGGAGGACGGTGCCGCGTCCGGGCTCGGTTTCGGCGTTCATGATGAGCACCCGGTTCAGCGCGGCGGGCTGCCCGTACACCTGGTGGGTGCGCTCGTTCTCCAACGGCAGACAGTGCTCTTCCACTCGCCGCAGCGCGGTGGGCAGGTCCGGGACGATCTTCTGCGCTCCCACGACCCAGATCGCCCGGGCGGCGGCGCCGGCGTAGCCCGGCAGTTGGCTGCCACTGGCCGAACCTGCCACCAGGGACCCGGTCTCGGTGACCGCGGCGACGCTGCCCACGATGAAGTCCGGGACCGACAGCGCGGTCCAGATCTCGTTGCGCTGCGTGGCCCGATCCATCGTCCAGCCCCGGGCCTTGACCGAGTCGTAACGGCCGCTGGTGTTGAGGTCGTCGTCGATACCCGAGAGACGGAGGGTCTCGCTCGCCCCGGTGAACACCGCGGCGCCTTCCGGGATGATCTGCTGGACACGCGCCCGCGCGGCAGCGGCGTCGTCGACGATCTCGACCACGAAGCCGTGGTCGGTCAGCGCAGCAGCCGCCCGCTGCAGGCGCTCCTCGGCGGCGGGGTCGGTGAAGGACGGTGCCGGAGTATCGGTGGTCATGATGAGCCTCCCGCTCACAAGAAGGTGGTGTTGCCGTCTTCCTCTGGCGACAAGGCAGCCCCGCGAAATGTGAGGTGAGGTGGTCGGGCTCACATTCCGGTGCGCTGTCCTGTCGAATGCACGAGAGCGAGAGCGGGTTCAGGAGAAGGAGACAGTGCCGCCATGACCACCCAACCCGAGCCGGACCTGGAACGCGTCATGGGTGAGCGGCGGCAGCTGATCAACCTCACCTACCGGCTCCTGGGCTCACTGGCGGAAGCCGAGGACGCCGTTCAGGAGACCTACACCCGCTGGTACGCCATGTCCGGTCAACAGCGCAGCGCCGTGGAGTCCCCCGGAGCATGGCTGACCACGGTCGCCACCCGCATCTGCCTGAACCTGCTCGGCTCGGCGCGCGCCCGGCGCGAGACCTATGTGGGCGAGTGGCTGCCCGAACCGCTGCCCGGGCCCGCCGGCCGCGCCGGCTGGTCCGCCCCCGCCAGCACCGACCCTGCTGACCGGGTGACTTTGGACGAGTCAGTCACCATGGCGTTCCTCGTCGTACTCGACTCCATGACCCCGGCCGAGCGCGTGGCCTTCGTCCTGCACGACGTCTTCGGCTATCCCTTCGCCGAGGTCGCCGAGATCACTGGCCGTACTCCGGCGGCCTGCCGCCAACTGGCCTCCTCCGCCCGGCGCCGCGTCAGCACGACGCGGACCTCGGCCATCCTCCCGAGCTCATCGAGCCCGGCATCCCAGCGCGCCCGCATCGTCCGCGAATTCAAGGCGGCCTGGCAGGCCAAGGACATCGCTGCCCTGATCGGCCTGCTCGACCCCGACGCGACCGCGGTCGCCGACAGCGGAGGCCTGGCTCTGTCCTTCCTGGACCCGATCAAGGGCGCGGACCAGATCGCCCGCGGCTGGATCGAGATCGCCAACCGGGCATCGGGCCGCACGACGCTGCTGGAGCGCACCGTCAACGGCCAGCCCGGCCTGGTCGCCGAGCAGGACGGCGTCGTCGTGACGGTGTTCGCGTTCGACATCGTCGACGATCGGATCCGGCACATCTGGGTCATCCGCAACCCGGAGAAGCTGCGGCCCTGGACCATGAGCTGACGCCAGAGGTCCAGGCGCCCCGGGGTCGCAACCCGAGCCGACAGGCCGTTCAGCAACGACCGCCGTCGGCCGTCCTCAGGCGCTCCTGCGGTCAGGGCAGCAGGATGACCGCCCACCCCTCCCCCAGGCGAGGCGGCGGTCCGTCCGTGGTGGCCGGCAGCAGCCGCCCCGCACCGTCCACGGCGAACAGCAGCCGCGCCGCACGGGGCATCGGGGACACCGCGGGCTGGACGAGCGTGCGGCCCGCGGCCAGCATGCCGGCCCGCACGCCCGGGCTGAACAACAGCCGTCCAGCGGTGTGCGCGGGCGCCACCGGCAGTCCACCGGGCGGGTCCTGAAGCCGGAAGACCGCAAGACCCCCCTCTCCGAGAAGCGTCGCCGCCAACGCGTTGACCTCCGCTTGGTCGCTCAGCAGCAAGACCGCGGTCAGGCCCAGCTCCTCGGCCTCCTCCTCGCCCAGCGCGCCCAGCAGGTCTCCCGGCAGCAGCTCCAGGCCGTGCTCGGCCGCGCGCGCATGCTGCTCCGGTGAGCTGCTCCACAACAGCGGCTCGATCCCGGTCTCCCGGATGGCGCAGGCAAGCCCGATCACCCAGGGCGCGTCGCCCACCAGCAGCGGCCGTGCCGCGGCCGGTCGGACCACACCCAGCCGCCGGGCCACCGGCACCGCGGTCAGCCCGTAGACGCACACGGTCGCGACGATCACCACGAAGGTGGCGGGCAGGATCCGCTCCGCACCGGCGACGCCCCTGTCGGCCAGTTCCGTGGAAAAGGTCGCCGCGGTCGAGGCGGCGACGATGCCGCGCGGCGCCATCCACCCCAGGAAGCGCCACTCGCCGCCCGTCAGGTCCGTGCGCAGCGTGGCCAGTCGGGCCACCAGCGGCCGGAGCGCCAGCACCAGGACCGCGACCAGGGCGAGCGAGGGCAGCACCACGTGCCGCAGGGACGCGGGGGTCACCGAGGCGGAGATCGAGATGAAGAGCAGGCCGACCACGAGCGACACCAGCGTCTGGAAGAAGGGCCGTCGCACGGTGGCCGCGAAGGCCGGGAGGCTGGCCACCGCCACACCCATGAGGTTCGCCGAAACCAGCCCGGCGTCCTCGCGCAGCGCATCGCAGCCGCCCGCGATGCCCACGACCGCGGCCAGCTGCACGGTGGTGCCGAGGATCTCGCCCAGATCCATGCGGACCAGCAGGAGCCACAGCACCCCGATGCCCAGCAGCCCGCCGCCGACGCCGACCGAGGCGCTCAGCAGCAGACTGCCCAGCGCGTGCCACAGCCCCGCGTTGACGTGCCCGGACAGGGCGTGGAACACCAGCGCGCCGAGCAGGCCGCCGACGACGTCGATCAGTGAGCCTTCCCAGGTCAGCAGCTGTCTCACCCGCCGCTCGGGCCGCACGAACGCCAGCAGCGGACCGACCACCGTGGGCCCGGAGACCACCAGGATCGCCCCCAGCATCGCGGCGGCGTCCCCGGACAGGTCCAGCAGGGGCGCGGCGGCCAGTGCCGCCCCGATCCAGGTCACCAAGGTGCCCACGGTCACCAGCCGGACCACGATCCGGCGCAGCGGCCCGGTCAGTCGGCGCAGGTCCAGCTCCAGTCCCGCGTCGTAGAGGATGACCGCGACCGCGAGTGAGACCATCGGCGCGAAGGACGGCCCGATCAGGTTGGACGGCCGCACCTGCGGCACCAACGCCCCGGCCGTGAAACCCACCGGCAGCAGCAGGATGATGGCGGGCAGACGCAGCCTCGCCGCCAGCACCTGCGAGCCGACGGCGAGAACGATACTGAGGCCCGCCCCGGCGAGGATCTGCTGGGACGTCACTCCGACATTGTGAAGCGGTATCTGACGGTCTGTGCGCTTCCACGCCGTAGCCGTCAGGACAGTCAGGGCTCCCCCGGGCCGACTCGTGGCCGAAGGCCAACTCCAAATCGGGCGAGCACCTGACGCTCTCGGAGACCACTGGGCGGCAGGATGGTTGCCGTGCCAACGGCGATGTGAATGATCTCGTGCGAATCCGGGTGGAATTTGCCC
Organism: Streptacidiphilus monticola; assembly: GCF_042658505.1. Taxonomy (NCBI): domain Bacteria; kingdom Bacillati; phylum Actinomycetota; class Actinomycetes; order Kitasatosporales; family Streptomycetaceae; genus Streptacidiphilus; species Streptacidiphilus monticola. The sequence goes on from NZ_JBHSQJ010000064.1 coordinate 46,893, forward strand.
CGGAATGCAGCGCAGCGGACCCTGACGTCAGGAACGAAGGGGCCTCAGGCCGGTGCGGATTTCGCTGACCAGGATCTCGGGCTGTTCCAAGGCCGCGAAGTGCCCGCCCTTTTCGGCCTCGCCGTAGTGGATCAGATTGCTGTAGGTGTCTTCGATCCAGCTTCGCGGCAGGCGTGGGATGTCCTTGGGGAAGACGGTCACCGCGACCGGAAGCGTCAGCTTCGGGCCGGCGAAAGTGGCCGACTTGTTCTCCCAGTAGATGCGGGCGGAGGACGCGGCGCTGTTGGTGAACCAGTAGAGGGATATCGCGTCGAGCATGTCGTCCATGCTGAGGGCGTCCTCGGCGAGACCGTGGTTGTCGGTCTTGGACTGGAACTTCTCGTAGATCCAGGCCGCCTGACCGGCGGGAGAGTCCGCCAGCGCGAAACCGACCGTCTCCGGCTTCGTGCCCTGAAGGTGGTTCGACCCACCGAGATCACCGGTGTAGCGGGCGAGGCTCTCCACGGCGTGGCGCTCCTCAGGCGACACGGTGTCGGGTATCTGTGCGGGAAAGGCGTACTGGGTGTTCAGATGCACCCCGAGAAGCCCTTCAGGTCGCATCGCCCCCAGGGCGGTCGTGACGACGGAACCCCAATCGCCGCCTTGCGCGGCCCATTCCGTGTAGCCGAGGCGCTTCATCAGCTCGGCCCAGGCGCTCGCGATGCGCGCTGCAGTCCACCCGGTCTCCGTGGGTTTCTGGGAGAACCCGAATCCGGGGAGCGAGGGGACGACGACGTCGAACGAATCGGCCGCGTCTCCTCCGTACGATTCCGGATCGGTCAGCGGGCCGATCAGTTTCAGGAACTCGATGATGGAGCCTGGCCATCCGTGCGTGAGGATCAGCGGCATCGCGTGGGGATTCCTGGACCTGACGTGGATGAAGTGGATGTCCAGTCCGTCGATCTCGGTCAGGAACTGGGGGAAGCGGTTGAGTTCGGCCTCGAAGCGCCGCCAGTCGTAGCCACGCGCCCAGTAGTCGACGAGGGCCCTGGCGTTCTCCACCCGAACTCCTTGCGACCAGTCGCCCACTGTTTCCGGATCCGGCCACCGGGTCCTGGCCAGTCGCTGCTTGAGGTCGTCGATCTCCGAATCCGGGATCGCGACGGTGAACGGGCGGACGAGGGCTGAGGACGGCGGCGTCGGTGCGGTCATGGCCTTCTTCTCCTGGGCGTTGAAGCACGGCGCAACACTCCGTTGCACACCGGTGTGCAATCTACGTCACTGCACACTGGTGTGCAACACTGCTGTCGTGGCCACCGACTCCGCCCGTGTGCGCGCGATGAAAGAGACTCGCGATCGCATTCTCGACGTCGCCCTCGACATGCTGGGAGAGAACCCCGAGGCCGGCATGGGCGACATCGCCGCTGCCGCCGGCGTGGTCCGCCGCACCGTCTATGGCCACTTCCCCTCGCGCCTCGACCTGGTCCGGACGCTCACGGAACGGGCCGTCACCGAGATGACAGCCGTACTCACCGAGGTCAACGCTTCCGGCGCAGAAGCGGACGCGGCGTGGGCCGAATTCATCGCCCGCCTCTGGCCGGTGGCCCACCGGTACCGCGTGCTGCTGGCGCTGCGCCGCGGCGAGTACGGCGAGGCCATCCACGGCCTGCTCGGGCCGGTCGACGAGCTCCTCGCCGACCTCGTGAAACGGGGCCAGGACAGTGACGTGTTCGCACAGCACCTGCCCCCGGGCGTTCTGAGCCAGCTTGCCTACGGCGTCGTGTTCGCCATAGCGGACAGCGACCTGTCGAACGGGACCCGCGGCGCCCGCGCAGCAACGATCACGAGCCTGTTGATGCTGGGAGTTCCCGAGACCCGCGCGATCGCCCTCGCAGACGGCCGGCCCTGACCCGCAGCACTCGGGCGGAGCCGCAGAACTCCCTGCTCCGGACGCGACGTCGTCGCCACACGCCGATCCGCGGGTGATCCGGGGTCTCCGCCCGGGGTGCGAGGGAGCAGCGATGGCCGTTGTGGTGGCGCAGGAAGGGGAGAAGGACGTCAGCGGATCCGGCTTTCCGGCGTAGGGCTCCGAAGTCCGTTCGCTGACAAGAGAGCTGTGCGCAGTTCACCCCCAGCGCCAGGAGCCCGGGGCTGCCGATCGGAGCGGCTACGTGGCGGTCATTCCGGCTCTCCCGGTGACACCGGGCCCAGTTCCTCGGCCCAGCGCCGGCTCCAGGCGTCCAGTGGGCGAAGTGCCTCGACGAGGTCCCGGCCCAGCTGAGTGAGGCGGTAGCCGTCGGCGTCCAGGGCGAGCAGGCGGGCGCCGGACAGTTCCTCGATCCGGGTGCTGAGCACGCTGGAGGACATCTGCTCGCATCGGCGCTGCAACTCGCGGAAGCCGGCCGGAGTTTGACTGAGTTCCCACAGGATCCGCATCGTCCAACGGCGTCCGAGCAGGTCGAGTGCGGCCATCACCGGGCGACCCGACTCGGACCCCCGCACCGGCATACCCGGGCGTGGCGCACTGGCTCCCATACTCACTCCTTGCGCTTCGGTTCTCGAAGCATCATAGTGGTTCGGAAATCGAAGCCGGAGGTGTCGCGATGCCACGCATCGAGCCGCTCACCCCACCCTACGACGCCGACGTTGACCGGGCGCTGCACCGGTGGATGCCGCCGGGGGTGCCCCACGATCCGCTCGTCCTGTTTCGCGTCCTGCACCGCAGCCCGGAGCTTGCCTCACGCATGTTCGCCCTCGGCTCCGGACTGCTGGGCCACGGCCTCCTGCCGGCCCTCGACCGGGAGATCGTCATCGCCCGCGTGACCGCACGATGCGCCTGCGCTTACGAATGAGGCGTCCACGCCGCGGCCCTGGCACCGCAGGCCGGGCTCAGCCCGGAGCAACTGCGGGCCACCACCCTGCCCGACGCGACAGCCGGCGCCCTGTGGTCGCCACGCCACACGGCACTGCTCCACGCAGTCGACGAACTGCACGACACAGCCCAGCTCACCCAGTCCGCCTGGGACGCCCTGCGCCTGCACTACGACGAGCCTCAACTCCTGGAGCTGCTCGTCCTGACGGGCTGGTACCGAACCATCAGTTACGTGGCCAACGGGCTCCTCCTGGAAGAAGAACCCTGGGGCGCCCCGTCCCCGACGCGATGACCACGTCCTGCCCGACCCACCGCGGCACCGGCCGGCACCGGCTCCATCGCGATCGCAGCGCCGGCAAGCCCCGCCCGCCCACCTGCACCTGCGTCCGAGACTCACCCGTACGTCGGATGCACTCGTCCCCACCTGGAGGTTCCATGCCCAAGGGCTACTGGGTCAGCGTCTACCGCACCGTTTCCGACCCCGAGAAGCTGGCCGCCTACAACAGCCTGGCCGCTGCGGCCGTCAAAGCCGAAGGAGGTCGGACCTTCGTCCGTGGCGGCGGTCGGGTCGTGGCGTACGAAACCGGCATCGCCGAGCGCACCGTCCTGGTCGAGTTCGACAGCTTCGAGCAGGCCGTGGCGGCGCGCGAGAGCGCGGCCTACCAGAAGGCACTCGCCGTCCTCGCCGACAGCGCCGAGCGCGACTTCCGCATCGTCGAAGGCATCGACTGACCGAGATCCTGGCGCATCATCACTGAGGTTCGTCGCGGCGCAAGCCTCAGACAGAGGGACTGATCCGGCCGCTGCTGTCGGGGCCGGGCCGGCTGCAGGGTGTTGAAGGACTCTCTGTGTGAGCACGGAGGCGGGGGCTGCCCACAACGGCCTCAAGTGGCGGTCCAAGTCCGCCTCTTGAGGCCGTGGGACGTCCGGTGTCTACCGCTTCGTGGCTCTGTGCTCCTTGAGGAGTGCGGTGATCCTCTCATAGCTCGCCTTGGCGTTCAGCGCGGCCACGAGTCCATCGGGGCAGAGTTCGTAGTGGTCACCCCACCACCGGCGGCCCTTGTTGTCCCAGATCCGGTAGCCACCAGGGGACACCCCTGGCTACGTAACGCCGCCGGCTCACAGCAGGCCATCTGACGTCTGCTCAGCAATGAACAGTGACAGCCGATAGGTGGTGGGCTGCACGAGTCGCCCGCACAAGGTGTCCATCCGCAGTCGAGCCGAGTCGATGCCCCGGTTCTCAGAGCGATACCTTCGGAGACCGCTCCGCCATGCCTCGTAGTCCTGCGTCTCGAAGATCACCTGCCAATGACCTGCCGATGGCTCTGCCGGCCGGTGTTGCTGTCGCTTTCCTTTCCGCTGTCCAGGCATGGCGATCACGATGGCGGCAAACCACCTCCATGACAATGGTCGGGCCGTCTGTGGGCCGTGCGGACGCCTGAGCCGGGGCGGGTCGGGGGCACCGGAGGGGCGGGTCGGCGGAGGACCGCGGTCATCGCGCGCCGGCGCACGCCTCGGCCTGCGCCAGGTACCGTGCCACCGGCCCCAGCGTCAGCATCCCGCTCGCGCCGCCCGCGTCTTCCGCAGCGGCCAGGCGCAGCGCCGTCGCGGCGCGGGCGGCGATCGCGCGTTCGCCAAGCTGGGCGGCTGCGTCGGCGGTGAGGCACCACAGTGCCTCCTGCATGTGGTCGAGGGGTGGCTCGGGCGCCAGGGCCAGGGCGGTGCGGGCCTGTTCGATGCGGTTCTGGGCGAGCAGCACCAAGGGCTGCGTCCAGGGACGGTACGGGCCCCAGTCGAGAGCGGGGTCGGTGGGCGCGGGACGGCCGTGCAGGCGGCGCAGGCCCAGGAGGGCGAGGGCGAACAGGCCCCGGTGCAGCCCCGGCATTCCGGCTTCGGCGAGGGCGTTCTCGGCAGCGCGGTAGCGTGCGGCGGCTGTCGCGGCGGACGGTCCACCCACCTCGGTGCTGCGGGCGGCTGCGGCCCGCGCCCCGAACCAGCTGGTGAGGACCGGGACGAGGGAGGCCTCGGTGCTGACGGCGAGTTGCTCGGCGGTCCGGGCGTGTGCGGTCGCGGCCGCGAGGTCGCCGCGGGCGGAGGCGGACTGAAGGCGGATGAGCCGGCCGAGCACGGCGAAGTCCGGCAGCTCGTGTCGGGTGGCCAGGTCGATGATCTCGGCGCCGATCAGGTCCCTTGCCGCCGCCAGGCCGGGCCGCGTGAAGGAGTGGAGGAACACGGCGTTCAGGGCGAACACCAGAAGGGCGGGATCGCCCAGCTCCCGGGCCAGCGCGTCGGCCTCTCGGGCGGCCCCTCGCGCCCGATGGTGTTCGTCGGCGGACAGGTCGGCGCTTCGGCTCTCGACGGCGACGGTGGCCAGCAGGCGGGCGCGCAGTTCGCCGGAGCCCTGGGGGCCGAGGGCGGTGAGCGTCCGCTCAGCCGCCGCGACGACGGCGCGGGACTGCTCGGGATCGTCGGCCCGGCTCCACAGGGCGGGTACGTCGTAGGCGCCGATGACGCGGGCGGTCAGGGTGACGTCACCGGTGCGCTCTGCCGCCTGTGCGGCGGCCAGGCGGTCGCGTCGTGAGTGCGTGAGAGCGTCGCCGCCCGCCAGGGCGAGGGTGCGGGCCAGCGCGACGGTGGTGCGCGGGCCGAGTCGCTCGCCGGCGGTCCACAGCGTCCGCGTCGGCCTCGGCGTCACGGCTCCCTGGAGGATGTCCCGCTCCAGGCGCTGAAGTTCGGCACCGGGGTCGAGTCCGAGCTGGTCCACGAGCATCGTGCGCGCGCGGCGGAGGGTGGCCAGCGCGTCTGCCTGGCGGCCGGCCCGGTGCAGGGCGCGGGCCAGCAGCCCCCAGGCGGGCTCGCGCCACGGGTGCTCGGTGACGTGCGCGCCCAGTTCGGCCACGAGCTCGGCTCCGGAGCCGGCGTCCAGCAGGAGGCGGGCACGCAACTCCACAGCCTCCAGCCGCAGTTCCTCCAGGCGGGCCCGCTCGCGCTGGGCCCAGGTCGAGCCGGTGACGTCGGCGTAGGCGGGGCCGCGCCAGGACGCCAGGGCCGCGTCGAGGTCGGCCGGGGCACGTGAGGCGCGCCGGGCACGGGCCAGCACGTCTTCGAACCGGTGCGCGTCCACGCTCTCGCGCGGCAGTCGCAGTGCGTAACCGGGGCCCTCGGTGACCAGGACGCGCGGCGGGGTGCGCGGCGGCCGGTCGGGTTCGAGGGACCGGCGCAGTGCGGCGACGAACGTGCGCAGCGCACCGACCGCGCGCTCCGGCGGCGCCGCCCACAGGTCGTCCACGAGGGTGTCGGTGGGGACCATGCGTCCACCGGCGGCGACGAGGCGGGCGAGCACCTCGCGATGGCGGGGCCCGCCCAGGTCGACCGGGGTGCCGTCGTCACGGAGGGCCCGCACGGGACCGAGCACGTCGATGCGCATGTCCTCCATCCTCCGTGCCGCGGCGCGGTGGCGTCGAAGCGTACTGATCGGCTGCTGATCGCCGCCGCCGACGCTGGTCGCGTCAGACCTGGGAGCACACTGCTCGCCGGTCCCCCGATCCCCGGAAGGAACCCTCATGACCCTCGCGATCCCTGGTTTCGACTTCGTGCGCCTGCCCGGCGCGGAGGGGGTGGAGCTGGCTGCCGCCGTCGGCGGCAGCGGCAGCCCCATCGTGCTGCTGCACGGCTTTCCGCAGACACATCTGATGTGGCGGCACGTCGCCGAGCGGCTCGCCGGCGAGCACACGGTGATCTGTCCTGACCTGCGCGGCTACGGCGCCAGCGACAAGCCCGCCGCCACCGGCCCCGAGGTGTACTCCAAGCGCACCATGGCCGCCGATGTCGTCGCCGTGGCGGCGGCGCTCGGCCACGAGCGCTTCGCCCTGGTCGGCCACGACCGGGGAGCCCTGGTCGCCTTCCGGGCGGGGCTGGACCATCCCGAGACGCTCACCCACCTGGGCATCCTCGACATCGTGCCGACCCTGGACATGTGGAACGTCCTGCGCGGCGTGTCGGCGGCGGTCGGCTACCACCTCTTGCTCATGGCCCAGCCGCCGGGGCTGCCCGAGACGATGATCGCCAACAGCGCGGACGCCTTCTTCGGCTCCTTCCTCGACGCCTGGGCTGGCGACACGGCCGCCGTATCGGAACCGGTCCGGACCGCGTACCTGCGAGCGAGCGCCGCCGCCGTGCCGTCGATCGTCGCGGACTACCGCGCCTCGGCCGGCATCGACGTCACCCACGACCAGGCGGACCTGGATGCCGGATCCCAGCTCGCCATGCCGGTGACGGTCGTCCAGCAGGACTGGGGTGCTCAACTGGGCTACGACGCGGCCGCGTTGTGGCAGGCGTGGGCGCCGGACCTGGACCACCGGCTGACCCGGGCAGGGCACTTCATGGCCGAGGAGGCACCCGACGAGATCACCGGCGCGATCCGCGACCTCCTGCGCCGCTGAACCTCTCCACCGACCCGCGGGCGAACCGGGCCCGGCCGATCGCAACCGCCGACCTGGCCCTCCCGCCGGCCCGCGGCCCCTGGCCGGGGCGGGCGGGAGCAGGTACGGCGTCCAGCGGGCAGACCGGTCGTCACGGGCGCCAGCAGGGCCACCGAGGGGGCGTGCGGGGCAGGAACAGCGGCGGTCTTGTCCCAGCGGTGGCTGGTCAGCCACCGCTGGTGCTTGGCTACCGCGAGGCGGCGGCGAAGGTGGCAGCCGGCTCCCCTGGGCGTCGGGGCCGCCGGGCGCCGGAGCAGCCAGTGCCGACGCCCCGCGCGATCACGTGCAGCCCGAGCCCCGGGCTCGCGCAGGCTGGTGCAGCGGGATCCAGGCACCGATGCCCGGGCCCGCGCAGGCTGGGGCAGCGGGATCCGGGTGCCGAGATGCCGGAGCCCCGGGCCGTCAGCCGCCAAGGGGGCCTGAGCCCCGCCGGGCTCACTGTGTCACGGCGTCGGCGACCATGCGCCAGATCTCGGCGGCCAGGTCCATGTTGCCGCTGGCCTGTGCCTCCTCGGCCAGTGCCCGCAGCGCGGCGACGGCCGCTTCGCGCTCGCCCTCCATGAGCCGGACCTTGTTGCGCAGCATGTCGAGCCTGAGGCGTTCCTGATAGGGCGTCAGCGCCTCGTACTCCTCGAGCTGCTCCAGCAGCGCCCGCGCCTGGGCCGGGCGCTCCTGCAGGACGGCCACGCGGGCGCGCAGGGCCAGCAGTTCCTGCTCCAGGCTCGGGGTTCCGGCGAAGGACATGCAGGCCTGCAGTTCCTCGATGCGCTGCTCGACCTCGTCCGTCCTAGGCGGTGTGCGCAGCAGCGCGGTCCAGGCGGCGCTGACGCGCAGGCGCATCCACAGGGTGAGGTCGTCACGGCCGCTCAGGCCGTCGATGGCGCGGTCGAGGAGCACCGCGGCGCCCTCCGGGTCCCCCTGGCGGGTGCGGACGGCCGCGGCGGTCCACAGGGCCTCGGCCCAGCGGACCCCGGACTGCCCCTCGACGAGGGCGAGGAGTTCGTCGGCGTAGCGGTCGGCGTCGGGAAGGCGGCCGCTCTCGGCGAGGGCGGAGACCAGTGCCAGCAGCGCGGAGGTCAGCACCCGTGCGGGCAGGTTCTCGCTCGTGGCCAGCTCGTAGGCGCGGGTCGCGGTGGCCACCGCGTCGTGGATCTGGCCCATGTTGCGCATGCACCGGGCCAGTTCGGCCAGCGTCCTGACCTGGAGTTCGGGCAGGCCGACGGCGGCGCTGAGAGCGGCCAGTTCGTCCAGGGCCTCGCGCTGCTCGGTGAACTCCCGGCGCCGCCGGCGCCACTCGGCAACCTGCCACAGGGCCTGCCAGCGCAGCAGCGGGTCCTCGCCGCCCGATGCCTTCAGTGCCTGGGCGAGGGTCTCGCCGGCCTCGTCCGGGCCCAGGCCGGCGGCCAGGGTCAGGCTCTGCGCGAGCGAGGTGGCCGTGGACTGAGCCAACTCGGCGGGGCTGATGCCCAGTTGGGCGGCGAGGTGGGCGACGGCGCGCTCCGTGGGCTGCCGCGCCCCGGACTCCAGACGGGAGAGGTACCCCGTCGACATGCCCTCGCCGGCGAGGGCGGCCAGCGTCAGGCCCCGTTCGGTCCTCAGTTGCCTCAGGCGGCGGCCGAAGACCGGCTGCTCGAGCATGGCTGAACTCCCACGGGTGGCGTCGTCGCGCGACGTACGGATGCTTCCTTCCGCCTCACACTACGTCCTTGCCGGGCCTCTGGCAAACATTTGCCCAGCCCCGCCAGCGCGGCGCCACGACCGGGCAAGCCGATTGGCAAACAATTTTGGCAATAGCTTGCCAACACCGTGGCAAGCGTCGTAGCGTTGCTCTCGTCGCCGCCGCCGGGACCCCGGC
>NZ_JBHSQJ010000064.1:56098-81147 GCF_042658505.1 Streptacidiphilus monticola
GCCTACACCAACCGACCACACACGCAAGGGGATTGACGATGGGACGAGGCAACGGCGGCTTTACCGAGGCGGGCCTGCGCAAGGTGCGCGACGTGCTGACCCGGCACGTCGAGTCCGGCAAGATCCCCGGACTGGTCGCCCTGGTCTCCCGCGGCGAGGAGGTGCACGTGGAAGCCCTCGGCACGCTGCACCACGACGGCGGCGAGCCGATGCGCCGCGACACGATCTTCCGCATGGCCTCCACCTCCAAGCCGGTCACCGTGGCTGCGGCGATGATCCTTCTCGACGAATGCCGGCTGCGACTGGACGACCCGGTCGAGCCTTGGCTGCCGGAACTGGCCAACCGGCAGGTCCTCAAGCGGATCGACAGCCCGCTCGACGACACCGTCCCGGCCCTGCGGCCGATCACCGTGCGGGACGTACTCACCTCGACCTTCGGTCTCGGCATGGATCTGACCTCGCTCGGCACCCCGATCATGGGCGCCGTCTTCGAGCAGGGCCTGACCCCCAACCTGCCGGTGCCGATGCCCGAGCCGGACGAGTGGATGCGCCGCCTGGGCGCACTGCCGCTGATGCACCAGCCCGGAGAGCGCTGGCAGTACCACATCAGCAGCGATCTGCTCGGCGTCCTCGTCGCCCGGGTCACCGGCCAGTCCTTCGAAAGCTTCCTGCGCGAACGCCTCTTCGAGCCGCTGGGGATGAAGGACACCGGCTTCCACGTGCCAGAAAAGGACATCGACCGCCTCCCCACCCTGTACGCACCCGACCCGCAGACGGGCGAGTTCACCGTCTGGGACGAAGCCAAGGAGGGCCGCTGGAGCCGGCCGCCCGCGTTCGCGGGCGGCGGTGGCGGACTGGTCTCCACCGCGGACGACTACCACGCCTACTTCCGGATGCTGCTGAACGGCGGCGTCCACCAGGGCGAGCGGATCCTGTCCCGGCCCGCCGTCGAGCTGATGACCACCAACCGCCTGACCCCCGAGCAGAACGCCGCCCGCAACGCCATGGCCCGCGACAACGTCCACATCTCCTTCGGCCAGGGGCAGCACGGCGGATGGGGCTTCGGCATGGCCGTGCGCACCCAGCGCGGCGACTACGCGCCGATCGGCCAGTTCGGCTGGGACGGCGGCAGCGGCACCTCCACCTACGCCGACCCCGAGCACCAGCTCACCGGCATCCTGCTCACCCAGGTCGGCGCCTCAGTCCCCACCCCCGTCCAACTGATGCACGACTTCTGGACCACGCTCTACCAGGCCGTAGACCACTGACCGTGGTGCGCGGTGGTCAAGGCACCCCCTGCGGGCGCCGCCGACCACCGCGCACCAGGACAGAACCCCCACCAGCCAAGAACCCCGGCCACGCCCCGCACAAAGCCGCACGCCCCGGACCGGCAACCGCCGGCCGGGGCGCGCGCCCTACGGGACCGTGGCTCCCGACGACAGCACCGCGGATACCGGACGCCCACCCGGGTGGCCCGATGTCGGTCCGTCCGCCACATCCGGCCGCCGAGCAGGCGCACCCCGAGAGTGGGACGCGAAACGGGAGACCGGGGCCGTCAGCAGACCCCGGTGGGCTGGTCGACCGAGGCGCCCAGCCAGCCGCGCTCCATGGCGCGCGCACCGGCCTGGAAGCGGCTGCGTGCCTCCAGCTTGCCCAGCAGATCAGCGATCAGGCGGCGCACCGTCCGGTCCGAGACTCCGAGCCTGCGCGCCGCGGCCTCGTCCGTCTCCCCGTTCGCCAGCATCCGCAGCAGCGCCCGCTCCTGCCCGGACAGGCCCAGCTCGTCCCGTGGCCGGACCGCGCCCAGCGGGTGCGCATCGGCCCAGATCTGCTCGAACAGCGCGCACATCGCGGCCACCGCGCCGCTGCCATGCAGCACGGCGGCGCCGTCGGACGGCGACTCCGGATTGAGCGGCACCACCGCGGTCTCCCGGTCCACCACGATCATCCGCAGCGGCAGCGTCCCCGTCGTGCGAACCTGGCCGCCCAGCTTGGCGAGCCAGCGCGCGTAGTCGCGGGTGGCCGGGTCGTTGCGCACCGAGTCGAGGTAGACCGTCCTCATCTTCACGCCACGGCCCAGGAGTTCGCGGTCCAGCGGGCGGCTGGAGCTGCGCGCGTCCTCGGACTGCGCTCCCCCGGGCACGAAGGCCAGCACCTCGAACCGGGTCTGGGTGGTGAGCTGTTCGAGACGCTGCCGGATCTCGTCGATGCCGGTCAGCTCCTCCACGTCCGCCGAGCCGGAGGGACGGCTGCGCGCTGTCTCGGCGACGACCACCGCCAGCGCGGCGCGCCCGCGCTCGATCTGGTGCTGGCGTTCCAGCAGTTCGGCCTGCTGCCGGGTGAGCAGGGCCTCCAGGCCCAGCTCGGGGATGACCGGGCGCAGCGCCTGTGGGTCCTCCCAGGAGGGGCGCAGCAGCGCGAGCCGGGCCAGCTCGTCCAAGGCCTTGCGGATTTCGGGCTCCTCCAGCCCCAGATGACCGGTGAGTTCGTCGACTGCGGCGTCCGGTCGTTGCAGCATGGCCAGGTAGACGGCCTCGGAGATCGGATCCACGCCAAAGGCCTCGAGCATGCGGTTCCCCCCAGAACGTTCGTTTTGACAAGGCCATGATGCTCGTCCGGTGCTGGCCAGGCAACAACCGGCCAGCTCGTTTCGCTGGCAACCGGTTTGACGTGTTGTCAGGGTTGGACCATGTATTTCGTCGGATCCAGACTCGCGATGGGTCGTGCGGGGACCACAGGTGCCTCGCAGGAGACCGCGGACGCGGTGAGTCGGGCGCTTCGGCGCGCCGCGGGGCAGCAGTCGCGTCTGGTCCATGTGTTCGCCCAGCCCTCCGAGAGCGGGTCCGGACGCTGGGTCGACCTGATCCTCTTCGTGGTAGCCGACGGGGTCGAGGCGGCCGAGGGCTACGCCGCGACGCTGCTGCGCGGCGTGCTGGCGGAGTGCGACACCGGACTCGAGCTCGTGCGCTGCGCGGTGGAGCTCTTCCTTCCGGCCGCGGAGGCCCAGCTCGGCGGCGAAATGTAAACCGGTGTCCGCAACCGGACAGGCAGAAGTAGGACAGCCCGCACCCCTTCCGTTCGGATAACAGGTCGACAACTCTGGGCTCTGCAAGCGAGCCCGGGGGGAACGGGGGTGAACCACAATCCCCTTCCCGAACCATTCATCCCGCATCCACCCGATGCCGGGAATTACGGAAGGAACGAGGGGGAGTCGTGTATTCGCTCCGCAGGATCGCCGCGGCCGTCGGCCTGGCGCTGCCGCTGTCACTGGCCGTTCTCACCGCCACCCCGGCCTGGGCCGGGACGGCCCCGGCCCACGGCCCCGCCGTCGGTGCCGTCCGGCCCGCTGCCTGCCCGTTCAGCATGACCTGGGACGGGGTCAAGTGCAGCTGAGCCGGCTGCCCGACCGTGCCGCCACGTCCAGCTGACCGCAGCGCAGCAGAGGAGCAAGAAGAAATGTCTGTAATGGAACAAACGGTTCTGGCAGACCCCGAGTCCTACCTGGAATTCGTCGACGAGATTTCCTCCTGGTTCTCGGTTCCCGCCGCCGAGGTGGATCGGAAACTCTCCGGGGAAAGGGCGCGGCTGATCGCCTCCGTGGAGCTGATCAATGACCGGGCGGCGGCCGGCGACCGAACCGCCTTCTACTATCAGCAGTTGCTGCTCGCCCGGATCTACGGAATGGTCACCACAATTCCGCACGGGCGTAACGCGGAGGGCTCCGTGGTGCTCCACGAGGTCACCCGACTGCTGGAGGACGCGACCCTGGCCGCGGAGAACCGGTTCATCGAGCCGGGCACGGTCGAGGCCGCGCCGAAGGAGGGCAAGGCCTTCCTGTCCTGGATCAAGGGGCTGGCCCGCAGCCACCGGGTCTTCAAGCACCCGTACTACACCGAGTTCATCAATCAGCACGCCCAGGCGGACGACCTGCGGACCTACGTCATCCAGGAGTCCCTGGTCGACGGCCGCTTCGACGACCTGCTGGCGATGATGCAGATCGGCACCGACGGCCCGTCCAAGCTGGAGATCGCCTCCAACTTCTGGGACGAGATGGGCAACGGCAAGGCCGAGGAGGTGCACACCCACCTCTTCAACAAGATCTATGAGGTCTTCGACATCACCGCCGACGAGATGGAGTCGGCGATGACCGCCAGCGACCTGCTCGCCGGCAACCTCGCGCTGCTGCTGTGCCGCTACCGCTCGCTCTACCCGGAGGCAGTCGGCTTCCTCGGGATGACCGAGTGGCTGGTGCCGGACCGGTTCACCAACGTGATCCGGGCCTGGGAGCGGCTGGGCCTGCCCGATGTCGGCATCACCTACCACCGGCTCCACGTGACCATCGACTCGGTGCACGCGGCCGGCTGGTTCCACAACATCGTGCTGCCGTCGGCCACGTCCGACCACATGCGCCACGGCATCGCCCGGGGAACCCTGTGGCGGCTGAACTCCTCCGCGCGCCACCTGGACGAGCGCCTGGAGCAGGCGCGCGCCAAGAACAGCTCCGACACCGACCGGAAGGTGTGACCCATGCCGCTGAACGACCAGCACTTCGCCCTCATCGACCTCCCGCCCGTCCCGGCCGAGATCATCGAGAGCTACGACCGACTCCCGCACGACCCCTACATGGGCAACCTGACCCGGTACAAGCGGTTCGACCAGTACCGGCTCTCCCACGTCGAGGGCGAGGGCTGGCAGTTCGAGCTGCTGCCGCACCGCGACTACACCACCTTCACCCACTTCAACCCGGTGGCCGGCGGCATCCGCCGCACCTACGAGCCGCTGGAGGTGGACTTCACCGGCATCATCCGGGCCGGCATCGAGGCACTCGGCCTGGACGACAGCGAGGACTGGCAGATCAACGTCCACCAGAACCGGACGGTGGCCACGCCGGAGAAGCCCGGCCAGCTCACTCCGGAGGGCGTGCACCACGACGGGCACGAGTTCGTGATGATCTCCGTCTTCGTCCGCGACACCGTCGAGGGCGGCGTCACCCGGCTGTGGAACGAGGGCGCCGAGGAGCCCTTCTGGGTCGGCACGGTGGAGCCCGGGCAGGCCGTTGTCCTGGACGACCGCGCCATCGCCCACGACGTGACCGACGTGCTGCCCAAGGACGGCAAGCCCGGCCACCGCGACATCCTGATCGTGGCCTTCTCCCGCTGGAAGGAGAAGTGGTACGGCGACGAGCACGACGCCGCCGCCCTGGCCAGCGGCTCCGCCCAGGGCCAGATGTGACGCCCCGCCCGCGCCCGGCNCGGCCCCGGTCCGCCGGGGCCGGGCGCGGGCGCTGACGATTGGACGCGACGTGGCTGACCAAAACCGGGGCGCCGCCCCGGAGTTCACCAAGTACCACGCCCTGGGCAACGACTACCTGGTGGTCGATCCGCGGGCGCTGGGCCTGACCCCCAGTGGCGAGACCGCCCGCCTGCTGTGCGACCGGCACTTCGGCGTGGGCGCCGACGGCGTGCTGTTCGGTCCGATGGCGCCGGTCGAGGCCGGCCGCCCGATCGAGCTGACGATCTTCAACTCGGACGGCAGCGCCTGCGAGAAGAGTGCCAACGGCATCCGGCTTTTCGCGCTGCACCTGGCCGAGGGCGGACTGCTGCCCGCCGAGCTGCTGCCCCAAGGGCAGGACAGCGGCGGCGAGTTCGCGGTGCGCACGCTCGCCGGCGACTCGCCCGTGCGCATCCGCGAGCTGGCGGCGGACCTGGCGTCCGGCACGGTCCAGATCGGACTGGGCCGGCCCTCCTTCGACCCCGCGGTGATCGGCCTCACCGGGCATGAGGGGCCGGCCGTCGGCTACCCGCTGGAGGTCGGCGGCCGCACCCTGACCGTGACCTCGCTGCACAACGGCAACCCGCACACCGTGGTCTTCCCCACCGCCGAGCCGACCCGCGAACTCGCCCACCAGCTCGGCGAGTCGATCGCCGGGCACCCGCGCATCCCGGCCCGCACGAACGTGCAGTTCGTCCGGGTGGTCGACGGCCGCACGCTGCGCATCGAGATCTGGGAGCGCGGCGCGGGCTACACCCTGGCCTCCGGCGCCAGCGCCGCCGCGGCCGTGGCCGCCGCGCACGCCCTGGGCCTGGTCGAGGACCGCGTGACGGTGCGGATGCCCGGCGGCGAACTGGAGTTGACGGTCGCCCCGGACGGCGCGCTGTCGCTGACCGGCGCGGTGGAGCAGGTCTCCGCCGGCGGCTTCTCCCCTCTTTTCCGCCACCGGCTGGGCATCAGCGCGACGGCGGACCGATCCGGCAGCGAGGTGTCCGCATGACCCGAGTGATCGAGCCAGCCACCGAGCAGGCAGCCACCGAGCAGGCAGCCGACGATGCGGGCTACCCGATGCGGCGCTGGGTGTTCGAGGACTCCCTGGGCCGGTTCGACATCGACCTGGGCGACAGCCACGTCCAGTGCGGCAGCATGAGCCAACTGCACGTCCCCGTCGACCTGGAGCTCAACTACGGCGTGGACCGGGGCAGTCCCGACCTGGTCGAACTGGTCGCCGACCGCTACCTGGGCTCCGCCGACCGCGTCGTCGTGACCCACGGCGCACAGGAGGCGCTGTTCCTTCTCTACAGCACGCTGCTGCGGCCGGGCGACCGGGTGGTGGCCTTCCGGCCCGGCTGGCAGCAGGCCTGGGACGTGCCCCGCCGGATGGGCTGCGACGTACGGGTGCTGGACCTCACCGAGGACTTCAGCATCGACCTGGAGGCCCTGGAGGCCGCGGCCGGACCGGAGTTGCGGCTGATCACGCTCAACACGCCGAGCAACCCGACCGGCCGCCGGATCCGGCACCGCGAGTTCGAGGCGCTGTGCGCGGTGGCCGAGCGGTGCGACGCCTACATCGTGCTGGACGAGGAGTACGTGCTCGACCTGGCCGCCTCGCCGGCGCTACGCGGCGACCGCTTCGTGTCGGTGTCCAGCCTGTCGAAGATGTACGGCTTCCCCGGACTGCGGGTGGGCTGGATGTACGGGCCGCCCGACGTCGTCTCCGCCTGCGCCGAGTTCAAGCACCTGACGTCCATCTCCAACTCGGTGCTCACCGAGTCGCTGGCCGTGGACGTGCTCCAGCGGTGGCAGGAGTGGGCACGCCAGTACCACCGGCTGACCGACGAGGGCCTGCACATCCTCACCGAGTGGGCCGCCCGCTACCCGCAGGCGCTGCGGCTGGTGCCCCCGGAGGGGACGCCCTTCGCCTGGCTGCACCTGACCACGGGAGGGTCCTCGCTCTCCTTCGCCCGGCAGGTGCTCGACACCGGCGTGCTGATCATGCCCGCCGAGACCCTGGGGTCGGTCCGCGGAGTGCGGCTGGCCTTCGCCCGTGAACCGCAGATCCTCCGCGAGGGCCTGAGCCGCATCGGCCGGGTCCTGGAAGCCGCACCGATGGGGAGCGCCGCCGCATGACCGCCATGGATATGACGCCCACCGACATCACGGCGCCGCTGTCCTTCGGACAGGAGCAGCTGTGGTTCCTGGACCAGCTCGCCCCCGGCGGGACGACCTACAACATCCTGCTCGCCTGGCGGCTGCGGGGCCCGCTCCGCACCGACCTGCTGCGCCGCAGCCTGACCCTGGCCGTGCAGCGGCACGACGGCCTGCGGGCCACCCTGCACGACGACGACGGCACCCCCTTCCAGCGCATCGCCCCGGCGCCCGAGGACGTCGAGCTGACGGTCGTCGACCTGACGGCGCTGGCGCCCGAGGCCCGCGAGCAGGAGGTGGACGCGGAGATCGCCCGCCAGAGCGAGCTCCCCTTCGACCTGTCCGCCGGGCCGCTGTACCGGTTCCGGCTGCTGGAACTCGACGCGCAGGACCACGTGCTGGTCCAGGGCTTCCACCACGTGGTGACCGACGGCTGGTCCTCCGCCGTGCTCAACGCTGAGATCACCGCCGCCTACGCCGCGCTGCTGGAGGGCCGCGAGCCGGTCTTCGCGTCGGACGACCCGGGCTACGCCGGCTTCGCCGCGAGCCAGCGCGAGCGCCTGGACGCGGAGGAGCTGGAGGAGGAACTGTCCTTCTGGCAGCAGAAGTTGGACGGGCTTCCGGTGCTCGAACTGCCCACCGACCGTCCCCGGCCGCAGGTCGCCGCCCACCGCGGCGCCTCCGTGATCCGCCCCCTGCCCGAGGGGCTGCCGGCCCGGCTCCACGCGCTGGCGCAGGAGCACGGCGTCTCCCTGTTCATGGTGCTGACGGCGGCGTTCAACGCCGTGCTCAGCCGCTACACCGGGCAGGACGACATCCCCCTGGGCGTGCCGATGCTCGGCCGCCCCGATCCCGAACTCGAGGACGTCGTCGGCCTCTTCATCAACATGGTGGTGCTCCGCTCCGACCTGTCGGGAGACCCCACCTTCGCCGAGCTGCTGGAGCGCACCGCGGACGCGAACCTGGAGCTCTACGAGCACCAGGAGGTGCCGTTCCAGCAGATCGTGGACCGGGTGCAGCCGCTGCGCGAACCCGGACGCAACCCGCTGTTCCAGGTCGCCGTGCAGGTGCTGGGCGGGGCGACCTCCGGGGACAACCTGTTCTTCCCCGGTGTCACCAGCGAGTACGTGCTGCTGCCCTCGGTCGGGGCCCGCTTCGACATCTCGCTCAACTTCATCGAGTCCGGTGACCGGATCAAGGCCTCGGTGGAGTACAGCGCGGACCTCTTCGACGCCTGGCGGATCGAGGCCATGCTGGGCCACGTCGAAACCGTGCTCGCCGCCGTGGCCGACGACCCCGGGCTGCGGCTGTCCCAACTGCCGCTGCTCACCGAGGCGGAGCGGGAGGAGCTGGCCGCGATCGGCACCGGCGAGGTGGTGCCCTACCCGCAGGAGCCGCTGCACGTCCAGTTCGCGGAGAAGGCCCGGCAGCAGCCGGACGCCGTCGCCGTGGTCTGCCGGGGCGTCGAGCTCAGCTACGCCGAGCTGGACCGCCGGGCCGACCTGCTCGCCCGCCACCTGCGCGGGCTCGGGGTGACGGCGGGTCAGATCGTCGCGGCCGTACTCGACCGCGACCTGGACGCCTACGTCACGCTGCTCGGCATCCTCAAGTCCGGCGCCGCCTTCGCGATGCTCGACCCGAAGGCGCCGGCGGCCCGGCTGGACTTCATGATCCGCGACACCGGCGCGCCCGTGGTGATCACCCGCTCGCCGCTGGCCGGCACGCTGCCGCAGTCCTCCGGCTGGGCGACCGTGCTGATCGACACCGACTGGAGCGCGATCGAGGCCGCGTCGACCGAGGAGCCGCTGGAGGAGTGGGCGACCCGCGAGTCCCTGGCCTACATCCTCTACACCTCGGGATCGACCGGTCAGCCCAAGGGCGTGATGATCGAGCACCGCTCGGTCTCCTTCTTCTGCGAGGCCTACCGGCGCACCTTCGACTTCGGCCCGGCGGACCGGCTGCTGCAACTGCCCGCGCTCAACTTCGACATGTCGCAGGGCGAGATCTGGACCGCGTTCGCCGCCGGGGCCACCGTCGTGGCGGTCGCGCCGGAGGACGCGCAGTCCCCGGAGGCGCTCACCGCGCTCATCCGCGAGCAGCGGGCCAGCTACGCCGGACTGCCGCCGGCGATGCTGTCGGTGCTGGAGCCGGAGCCCTACCCGGACCTGCGGTACATCATGGGCGGCGCGGAGGTGCTGCCGCCGGACCTGGTCAACCGCTGGAACCTGCCCGGACGCACCTTCGTCAACCTCTACGGCCCCACCGAGGCGGCCATCGCCTGCACCGAGTACAAGGTGGACCACCTCACCTGGCGCACCTCGCCGCCGATCGGCCGGCCCGAGGTCAACCGGCAGGTGCACGTGGTGGACCGGCACGGCAACCTGGTGCCCAAGGGCGTCGGCGGCGAGCTGCTGATCGGCGGCGAGCCCGGCGGCCTGGCCCGCGGCTACCTGAACCAACCCGAGCTCAGCGCCGAGAAGTTCGTGGCAGACCCCTTCGACCTGGAGCGGACCGTGTACCGCAGCGGGGACCTGGTGCGCTGGAACGCGGACGGGCAGCTGGAGTTCCTCGGGCGGATCGACAACCAGGTCAAGCTGCGCGGCCTGCGCATCGAACTGGGCGAGATCGAGGCCGCGTTGCAGGCGCACGAGCAGGTCGCGCGGGCGGTGGTGCTGATGCGCCCGGACCGCCAGGGCGAGAACCGGCTGGTCGGCTACGTGCTGGCGGAACCCGGCGCCGAGGCCCCCGCGCCCGAGGCGTTGCGCGAGCACCTGCGCGCCTCGCTGCCGGAGTACATGGTCCCCACGGCCTGGGTGCCGGTGGCGGAGTTCCCGATGAGTTCGGGCTGGAAGATCAACCGCAAGGCGCTGCCCGACCCGGTCGAGGACGAGGGAGCGGACGACTACGTCGAGCCGCGCACCGAGACCGAGCGACAGGTCGCCGACGTGTTCGCCACCGTGCTGGACCGCGAACGGGTCGGCGCCGAGGACGGGTTCTTCGCGATCGGCGGCAACTCGCTGCAGGCCATGCGGGTCGTCAGCCGGATCAACAAGACCTTCAAGATCAAGATCAGCATCCGGGTGCTGTACGACGCCGTCACGGTCGCGGGCATCGCCGCCGCCGTGGACGCCAAGCTGGCCGACAAGGCCGCGGGAGGTGCCGGCGGTGCCCGCTGACCTGAACCGCCTGGTGCCGCTGCAGCAGGGGCACGGCCGTCCCGCCCTGTACTGCGTGCACGCCGTCTCCGGCTCCGCGTACTCGTACGCGGGCCTGGCCCGGCTGCTGGGCCCGGGACAGCCGGTAGTCGGCCTGGAGGCCCCGGGCTTCGACGACGAGCGCACCCCGGTGCGCTCGCTCCCGGCCCTGTCCGCCGAGTACGCCGACACGCTCACGGAGTACCAGCCGGACGGCCCGATCCAGCTGCTGGGGTGGTCGATGGGCGGAGTGATCGCCTTCGACATGGCGCAGCGGCTGACCGCGGCGGGACGCGAGGTCGCCCGGGTGGTGCTGGTCGACAGCGGGCTTCCCTGGGTGGCCCCGCTGCCGGTGGAGCGCGAGATCCAGCGCCGCTTCATGAACGACATCATCGGCATCGCCGCCCTGGACCAGGAGCAGGCGGCCGGCATCGCCGCCGTATTCGCCGGGCGCCCCGACGACAGCGACCCCGAGGAGACCTTCGAGGCGGTGGAAGCCACCGGCATCCTCCCCGAGGAGCTGGACGCCTGGGTCCTGGGCGAGCGCTACGCGGTGTTCCGCGCGCACATCGAGGCGCTGTTCGGCTTCGCGGTCTCCGGCAGCTACGCCGGGCCGGTGACCCACATCCTGTCCGCCGAGTCCCCGTCGCAGTACATGCGCTGGGACAAGGTCGCCTCCGATCTGACCGAACACACCCTGCCGGGGACGCATCACTCGATCTGGGCCGGGGAGAGTCTGGTCGCCATGGCCGCACTGGTCCGCCAGGTGCTGCTGCCCGGACCGGACGCCCTCGATCCCGTCGACCGCCAAGGAGCCACCGCATGACCACCACCGAATCCCTCGCCGATCAGGAGTCGGCCGCGCCGCCGCCGTCGCTGTGGCACAACGCCGACTTCCTGAAGTTCTGGGCGGGCGAGTCGCTGTCGCTGATGGGCACTCAGGTGACCAACCTGGCGCTGCCGTTGACCGCGATCCTGGCCTTCCATGCCAGCGACGAGCAGGTGGGCCTGCTGCGGTTCCTGCAACTGGTGCCCTACCTGGGCCTGGCGCTGCTGTTCGGCGTCTGGGTGGACCGGGCCCGGCGGCGCAGCATCATGCTCGGCGCCAACATCACCAGGATGGTGCTGATCGGCCTGGTCCCGGTGCTGCACTGGACGCACACGCTGACGATGGGCCCGCTGCTGGTCATCGCCTGCGCGGTGGGCATCGCCTCGGTGCTGTTCGACGTCAGCTGGATGTCGTACGTGCCCATGCTGGTCAAGGACCCCAAGCACTACGTCGAGGCCAGCTCCAAGATGGGCATCAGCTCCTCCACCGCCGACGTCGCCGGGCCGGGCCTGGCCGGCGTGCTGGTGAGCTGGCTGACCGCCCCGGTCGCGTTGCTGGTGGACGCCTTCTCCTACCTGGTGTCCGTGGTCTCGCTGCTGCTGATCCGCACCGAGGAGCCCAAGCCGGCCCCCGCGACCGGCGACAAGCGGCACCTGTGGACCGAGCTGCGCGAGGGCGTCGCCTTCGTCTTCGGCGACCGCATCCTGCGTCCGCTCGCGATGGTGGCCCCGTTCTGCAACTTCTCCCTGGTCACCGTCTGGACCATGTTCCTGCTCTACGCCACCCGCGTGGTGGGGCTGAGTGCCGCCCAGATCGGTGTGGTGTTCGCGGCGGCCTCGGTCGGCGGCCTGGTCGGCGCCACGATCTCGCGCAAGGTGCTCGACCGCTTCCCGCTCGGCCCCGTCTACGCCGTCACCATGGGCGCGGTCTTCGCCGGGCCGCTGCTGCTGCCCTGGGCCGGCGGCCCGCGGGCGGTGCAGGTGGCGCTGTTCATCCTGTCGTTCTTCGTCAGCTACCTGGGCCTGGCCATCGCCAGCGTGGTCATGGTGAGCCTGCGTCAGACCTGCACCCCGCAGTCGATGATGGGCCGGATGAGCGCCTGCTTCCGCACGGTGCTGTTCGGCGGCGGCGCCCTCGGCGGCCTCTTCGCCGGACTGCTGGCCGGCGCGATCGGTCCCGAATCCGCCCTGACGTGGGCCGCGATCGGCTCCGCCGTGGTGATCGTCGGCCTGGTCGTCTCCCCGGTGAGCCGACTGCGGCAGCTGCCCGAGCCGCCCGCCGCCCCGACCCCCGCGGAGGCCTGAATGTACGTCAAGGAACTGTGGCGCTACCCGGTCAAGTCCCTGCGCGGGGAGCGGCTGACTTCGGTGGAACTGACCGAGGACGGCGTGACCGCGGACCGGCAGATCCACGTCCAGGGCGTCCACGGTCCGCTGACCGCCCGGACCCGGCACGCGCTGCTGGGCCTGTCCGCCACCACCGACCCCGACGGGCAGGTGCTCATCGACGGCGTTCCCTGGCAGGACCCCAAGGCCGCCGCAGCGGTCCGCGAGGTCGCCGGCCCGGACGCGCGGCTGGTCCGCTACGCCGGGCCCGAGCGCTTCGACGTGCTCAACCTGCTGGTCGCCACCGACGGCGCGATCGCCGAACTCGGCCACGACGGGCGGCGGTTGCGGCCCAACATCCTGCTCGGCGACGTCCCCGGCCTGGCGGAGCGGGAATGGCCCGGCCGGGCACTGCGCATCGGCGACACCGTCGTCGGCATGCTCAAGCTGCGGGCCCGCTGCATCGTCACCACCATCGACCCGGACACGGGCGGGCAGAACCTCGACGTGCTGCGCGACATCCACCGCCGCTACGACGGGCGCTTCGCCCTGGACAGCTGGGTGGCCCAGCCCGGAACGATCCGCGTCGGCGACCGGGTCGAGGTCGTCGACCTGGACCTGGAGCGGCCCCGCCCCGGCGGCTGGATCGTCGGCGCGCCCTACCTGGTGCCCTGATCACCCGTGAACCCGCTCACCCGCCCTTGGAGTTCGCCATGAGCACCCCCACCGAGCTGCGCGTCTACAACTACGAGCCGCCGGGGCTGACCCCGGCCACCGGCCAGGACCAGAACGCCGTGATCATCATCCGGCAGCTGTTCAAGGGCCTGTTCGAGTCCGACCCGGTGACCGGAGCGCCCCGGCCGCTGCTGGCCGAGTCCGCCACCAGCACCGACAACCGGGTGTGGACGGTCGTCGTGCGGGACGGCTTCACGTTCCACAACGGCGAGCCGGTCACCGCCGCGAGCTTCGTCGACGCCTGGAACCTCGCCGCCGACCCGGCGGCCGAGCAGCCCAACGGCGGCTTCTTCCACCGCATCGAGGGCTACGGCGAGCCGGTGCTGCGCGGCCTGCGGGTCCTGGACGAGCGGCGGTTCGAGGTCACCCTGACCCAGCCCTACTCCGGCTTCCGGGCCATGCTGTGCTACTCCGCCTTCGCACCCCTGCCGAAAGCCGCGTTCGCCGACCCGGAGGGCTTCGCCGCCCACCCGGTCGGCAACGGCCCGTACCGGCTGGCCGCCTGGGACCGCGGCGAGCAGGTGGTGCTGGAGCGCCACGACGCCTGGGGCGGCCCGACGGCGCTGACGGACCGGGTGGTCTTCCGGATGTACCCGACGCTGGAGGCGGGTTACCAGGGATTCCTCGCGGGCGAGCACGACCTGATGGACAACCTGCCGGCCGAGAACTACGCCGAGGTACGCTCCCGCTTCCCGGGCCAGGTCTTCGAGCAGGCCAGCAACAGTTTCAGCTACCTCGGAGTCCCGCTCTACCGGCCGGAGTTCGCCGACAAGCGGGTGCGGCAGGCGCTGTCGCTCGCCATCGACCGGCAGGCCGTCATCGACGAGGTCTACGAGGGCCAGTACCTGCCCGCGGCCACCATCCTCAGCCCCAACTTCCTCGGCTACCGGGAGAACGCGGGAGCATACTGCCGCTTCGACCCGGAGAAGGCGCGGGCGCTGCTCGCGGAGGCGGGCGGCTGGCCGGGCGGGACGCTGGTGCTGCACTCCAACATCGGCGGTGGGCACGAGCCCTGGCTGGAGGTGGTGGCCCGGCAGTTGCGCGAGCACCTGGGCATCGAGGGCGAGCTGCGGGTGGACCGGCCCTTCGCCGGGTACTTCGCGCAGGCGAAGGAGGCCGGTTACGAGGGCCCGTTCCGTCGGGCGTGGGCACCGGACTACGCGTGGGCGGAGAGCTACCTCGGTCCGATCCTGGGCCGAGGCGGGTCGGCGAACCAGCAGTTCTGGGACAGCCCGGCCTTCGACGCGCTGGTGGCGCGGGGAGACAAGGCGGCCACCCAGGAGGAGGGGGTGGCCTTCTACCAGCAGGCGGAGGACCTGGCGCTGGAGGAGATGCCGATCATCCCGCTCTGGTTCCAGAAGACCTCCGTGCTCCGCAGCACCCGGGTGACCCGGTACGTCCGCAACATCATCAACGGCTCCGACTACGCGGCGATCGAGGTCCGGGGCCGGTGACCGCCCCGAGCCCGGCGGCCGAGCTCCTGCTGGCCTTCCTCGCCGGAGGGGACGCGGGAACCTCGGCCGCCGCCGCCCTGCGCGCCGTCCTGCTGGACCACCTGGCGGGCGCACCGCCCGCGGTCCTCACGGAGGCCTTCGCGGGTCTGCCGCTGCGGCTGTGCCCGGATGGTCCGCAACTCCTGCGCCCCGCCGTCGGGCTGGCGGAACCACAGCTGACACTGGCCCAGGTGGCCGCGGCCTGGGCGCAGTTGGCGTTCACCGGCAGCCTGGACCGCGTTCGCCTGTGCGCTGAGCCGGGCTGCGGGCGGGTCTTCTGGGACGCCTCACCCAACCACAGCCGCCGCTGGTGCTCGATGCGGCTGTGCGGAAACCGCACCAAGCAGCGGCGCCACCACGCCCGTTGGGCCTGACCAGGTGCGCCCCTTCGTCCAACCGCGTCTGGTGGGCTGGACGAAGGGGCGCACCGCGTCGGATCGTCGGATCGCAAGCCTGGCGCTCGGGCGACCGAGCTGTCAGGCGAGCGCCGCGACCAGCAGGGTGAAGGCGGCGATGATGACGGCGAAGCGGACGTAGTGGTAGGCGAGCCAGCGGTCGAGCTGCTCCTTCCAGTCCTCGGGCCGGTTCTCGGGCGTCCACGTCTTGTTCCGGTTGTTGATCGGCACCAGCAGCAGGATCGACATGACCACACTGAGGATCAGCAGCCCGGCGGCCGCCACGACCAGGCCGGTGCCGTGGTGGTGCCATCCGGTGACGGCCCAGACCGCGCTCAGGACCACCGAGCCGATGTACCAGAACGGCATCACCGCGCCCAGCATCCGCCCCCCGTGGGCGTGGCCGAGCTGGCCGGCGTCGCCGGGCAGGGCCTTGAGGATCGGGTTGATGACGAACAGGACGGAGAACTCCACCCCCACCATCACACCAACGACGACGGTGGTGACGACCTCGACCGCACTGAGCATGATGACCCCTCCCATAGAGTTTCTAGCAGCGCTAGCTGATGTGACAACGCTAGCCCTACTGTCGCTCGATTGTCTAGCGATGCTAGGATCGAGTCATGTCGGTACAGGAACGCAAGGAGCGCGAACGCGCGAGCCGCGAACGGCTCATCGTGGCCACGGCCCGCGAACTCGCCGAGCAGCAGGGCTGGGACGCGGTCACCACCCGGCGCCTCGCCGAGCGCATCGAGTACAGCCAGCCCGTCCTCTACAGCCACTTCCGCGGCAAGCGCGAGATCATCGGCGCCGTCGCCCTCGAAGGCGCCACCGAGATGGCCGCCGCACTGCGGGCCGCGACCGCCGCAGCGGACGGCCCGCGCGCCCGGGTCGCCGCCCTCGCCCGCGCCTATCTCGACTTCGCCGAGCACAACCCGGCCGTCTACGACGCCCTGTTCCAGCTCGACGGCGGCCTGCCCTACGCCCGGGAGGACACCCCCGAGCCGCTCAAGGACGCCTTCGCCGCCCTCCTGGAAACCCTCGGCGACGTCGCCGGCGACGGCGTCCACCCAGGGGTGTTCACCGAGCTGTTCTGGGCCTCGCTGCACGGCATCGCGACCCTCACCCGAGCGGGACGCCTCCCCCGCGAATACGCCGAGCAGCGAGTGGACCTGCTCGTGGACCGCCTCCCCCTGCGCTGACACACCCTTCCGGGCACGCGGTCGGCAGCGCCGCGGGCAGGTCGCTCCAGGCGGGGAGCCGTCCGGGCCGGACCGGATCAGAAATTCCGGACGCGGGATTCAGATGCGTACCCCGCTGCGCGGCACGGGTGTCGACGGTCGGCGGTCCGCCCGGGACCAGGCCATCGTCGTCTCGGGCCCACCAGTCGGTGCCCCGGCTCCTCCAGCCCGCGACAGCGTCGGCCGACGCGCCCGGCCGAGCCCAGGCCCCGCCGCAGGCCGCTCCTGGCGCTCAAGCCGCGGGCGGGTGCCTCGCTCTGAGTGAGCCGGAGGCCCAGTGCTGGGCGAACCGGTTCGAGTTCGGGATGAAATTTTCGCTCGACTCCAACAGGCGCAGCGGACATGGGATCTCCGGGAGGACGCCTGCGAACTCGGGGCAAAGCGTCGCTGGAACCGCATCCACTCGCCGCCGCTTGACCGCTGACCTGGCCCGCCCTCTCCTCGAAGCACTCGCGAGCCCAGGACCGAGCCATGACCAAGACGCCGACCTCCCGAAACCCGCCTGCGAATCGGCACCACAGTCCGCCCTGCGCCGCTTGACGGCTCGTACACCCCGATGCAGGCTCTTGCTGTCGCGTTCACGACAACCCATCGCTTCATCCCCTGCGCGGGCGAACCGGACTCGCCTTCCGTGGGGCCCGCCCGCAGGCCCCGTCGGCAGTAGGGACGACGAAGCCCTTCTCCCGTTGACGTGCGGGCTCGCCTTTCGAACCGCTTCGACGGCACGGACGGTCGCCGACGCGTCCCCACCCCCTGGCCCCAGAGAAGGAAGAGCTTATGAGACGCACATCCTTGCTCACCCCTCTTCTGGCCGCGATGGTCCTCATCCTCGCCGCCATCAGCATGACGCTGAGCGCCGGCGTCAGCGCCACGGCCGCGCCCGTGTCACCCGCTGCGGGCACCGGCGGCTGCGGCAAGGCACCGTCGCTGTCCAGCGGCACCCACACCATCACCAGCAGCGGCCAGACCCGCGGCTACATCCTCAGGGTCCCGGCCAACTACGACCAGAACCACCCCTACCGGCTGATCTTCGGGTTTCACTGGCTGGGCGGCACCGCCAATGACGTCGACTCCGGCGGCACTGACGGATACAACTGGTCCTACTACGGACTCAGGCGCCTGGCGGACGCCGCGGACAACGGCACCATCTTCGTCGCGCCTCAGGGCCTCAACAACGGCTGGGCCAACACCAACGGCCAGGACGTCACCTTCGTCGACGACATGACCGCCCAACTCGAGGCCGGCCTGTGCGTCGACACGACCCAGATCTTCTCCGCCGGCTTCAGCTACGGCGGAGCGATGAGCTACGCCCTCGCCTGCGCCCGGCCGGCAGTCTTCCGTGCGGTCGCCGTCTACTCGGGCGCGAACCTCAGCGGATGCAGCGGCGGCACCCAACCGATCGCCTACATGGGACTCCACGGCCTGCGGGACAACGTGCTGCCCATCTCCTCCGGCCGAGCTCTGCGCGACCAGTTCGTCAGGAACAACGGCTGCACCGCGCAGAACCCGCCGGAGCCGGCCTATGGCAGCCTGACCCATACCGTCACCGCCTACTCCGGGTGCAAGCCCGGCTATCCGGTGGTCTGGGCCGCGTTCGACGGGGCAGGCCACGACCCCGGTCCCATCGACGGGTGCACCTGCGACGGCTGGCACACCTGGACATCCGGCGAGGTGTGGAAGTTCTTCAGCCAGTTCGGCTCCAGCAGCACACCGCCACCGCCGCCCAGCGGCAACCAGGAGATCGTGGGCCAGGCGTCGGGCCGGTGTGTGGACGTCAACGCCTCCTCCACCGCCAACGGCACCCAGGCCCAGCTGTGGGACTGCAACGGCGGCACCAACCAGCGTTGGACCTACACGGCGGGCAAGCAGCTCGTGGTCTACGGGAACAAGTGCCTGGACGCCTCGGGGCAAGGAACAGGCAACGGGACCGCGGCAGTGATCTGGGACTGCAACGGCCAGGCCAACCAACAATGGAACGTCAACGCCAACGGCACGATCACCGGAGTGCAGTCGGGCCTGTGCCTGGACGCCGTCGGCGCAGGCACCGCGAACGCGACGAAGATCCAGCTGTGGGCCTGCTCAGGCGCGGGCAACCAGCAATGGAGCCTGCGCAGCTGACCGGGCTCTTCGGACTCCAGGGCCGGCCTCCGCCACTTCGGAGCCGGCCCCGGAGCCGCCGGTCGAGGCAACTGGCCCCCTCCAGGCGGAAGCGCACTCGCGAAAGCGGAATCCGCGCCCAGCCAGCAAGGGCTGGGCGCGCCACGGCACAGGTACGTGAAGACGAACCGCGGGCAGGCGTGGACGCCGATCTCGTCCGCGAATTCGCCGGCCGCTGGGACCTCGTAGCTCTCACCGACGCGTCGGCCCGCTGCGCAGGAAGGTGGATGACGGAGTCCCAGGACGACGTCGGTCCAGGCGCTCCCCCGGCCACGGCGCGTTCGTCCGACAAATTCGCTACCGGCGGGCGGAGCGGCGTGATACACAGCCGAGGTGCAAATAAGCTTGGAGTTCCCCGAGGTCCTGCGGCTCATCGAAGACCGCTCGGCCGCGTTCCGCGCGGCCATCGCGGCCGCCCCCGACCTTGACGTCCAGGTCCCCACGTGCCCCGACTGGACGCTGCGCGAACTGGCGCAGCATCTCGGCGACGGCCGCCGCCGCCAGGCCGCCATCGTCGCGGCCGGCCCGGGCGCCGAGCCCCCGGCGAGGACGGACCCGAAGGGCGCCCCGACCGCCCCGCGCGACCGCGAGGCCCTGGACGCCTGGCTGGCCGAGTCCACCGAGCTCATGCTCGACGCGCTCCGCGAGGCCGGCCCGGACCGCGGCTGCTGGACCTGGTGGGGCCACTCGCAGGCTCCGCAGACCAGCGGAGCCGTGGCCCGGCACCAGGTCCAGGAGATCGCCGTCCACACCTACGACGTCCAGCTCACCCAGGGCACTGCGCAGCCGCTGCCGACGGACGTCGCTGTCGAGGGCGTCGACGAGTTCCTGACGACCGTCGCGGCGACGAGCGTCCCCTGGCCGTTCAAGCCCGCGACCATCGACCTGCACGCGACCGAGGGCCGCTCCTGGCGCCTGACCCTCAACGCCGACGGCGTTCGCTGCGACGACCTCGACGCCGAAGCGGAGCCCGGCGACATGGCGATGCGAGGGCCGGCCGGCGAACTGGTCCTGTACTTCTACGACCGCATCCCGTTCGACGGCTTGGAGACCACCGGCGACACCGAGCCGATGGAGCAACTCGCAGAGTGGGACCCGAACGCGTAAGGCCACGCATCCCGACGGGCGTGTCCCCCGGCAGATCCGCGTCTGCGATCGGAGTCTGCGATCCGCGTCCGCGACGCGCAGCACGTGCCGTTCCGGCCGGGCCGACTTCTCCGCCCGGCCGGGATCACAGCTCAGCCGAGGGCCCACTGCTGGTTGCTGCCGCCCTTGCAGGTCCAGATCTCGACCGGTGTGCCGTTGGTCGTTCCGGCGCCGTTCACGTCCAGGCACAGGCCGGACTGGACGCCGGTGACGGTGCCGTCGGCGTTGATGTTCCACTGCTGGTTCGCGTTGCCGTTGCAGGGCCAGATGATGGCCTTCGTGCCCGGGCTGGTGCCCTGGGCGTTGGCGTCGAGGCAGAACGTACTGCCGCCCACGGTGACGGTCAGCTGGCCGGAGGCGGTACGGGTCCAGGTCTGGTTCGCGCCACCGTTGCAGTCGTAGATCTCCAGCTGGGTGCCCCCGGTGGTCGAGGAGCTCGGGTCGTCCAGGCACTTGCCCGCCCCCACCGCGTGCAGCAGGCCGGTGCTGCCGCCACCTGTGCCGCCGCTGCCGGGAGTGATCTTCAGGTTGTCGAACTGCGCCGTCTCCCCCTGACTGGTGGCGTAGCCGGCCTGGCCGGCGCCGTAGCTGAAGTCGTTCGCCGAGCCGACCGTCCTGCCGTCCACGCCCGCGGTCATGGTGCTGCCGGAGAAGGTGAGCGAGAGGGTGTGCCAGTGTCCGGTGCCCAGTGCGGTGGTCATGCCAGTGGCCAGGGTCGAGACGTTGCCGCCGGTGTTCGTGCTCAGGATCGACCAGGCCCCGGTGTCGCTGACGCGCAGGTGATAGGCGTTCAGACCGCCTGCTCCGCCGTAGGACTGCGTGTTCGCGCGACCCATCAGCTCGACGTATCCGGGCTGCTCCAGCAGGACGTCCGAGGTGACGGTGTAGTTGGCCCAGCCCGTGTCGCCGATCATGGCGTGCGGGTCGGTCAGCGTGTCCCAGGTGATCGGCGCCTGGGCGCTCATCTGTCGCACGCACGCGCCGGAGCGGCCGCCGCCGCAGTTCGCGACCTCGAAGGCACCCTGCCAGTCCATCAGGTACTTCGCCTCGGCGCCGACGGCGTAGCTGTCGAACGAGTCGCTGTAGGGCAGGGCCATCGAGCCCTGGGCGGGACCGGTGGCGGTGCCCTTGCCCTGGCCTGTCGTGGTGGTGACGGAGTACACGTAGCCGGGCTGCACGGTCAGGCTGTAGCTGCCGCCCGAGGGGGTGATGTCAGCGGTGTGCACGAAATAGTCGGCCGGGTTGGTCGAGTTCAGGTTGGTGGCCCACACATGGACCTGGCCGGTGGACAGTCCGCCGGTGACGTTCATCGTCAGCGTCTGGGGCGCGGAGGCGTCCATCGTCTCGATGACGGTGGAGTAGTCGCTGTTGTTGGGGGACTTGAGCGAGACGTAGCTGCCGTTGTTGCGATTGCCCGCGATGTAGCCGCTGGAGGAGTCCAGGTAGTGCCAGCCGGGTGCGGTGAACTGGGTGGTCTGCGCCTCGACCCAGGCGTTCTTGCCGACCGCGTAGTAGCCGGACCATGGCTGCGGCGAGAGCACCAGGCCCATCGTGGGATAGGGGATGTTCGGCGTGACACCGGCGTCGATGGGCCAGTTGAGGTACGCCGTCATCTTTCCGTCGATATAGCCGCGGTTGATGCCGCGCGCCATCGCCTGCGCCCCCGCGTTGTAGTCGTCCGAGCCGTTCTCGCTGGCCCACAGTTGCTTGCCGGACGAGGTCGCGGCCGACGGGACCGAGCAGTTGGCCTGCGAGGAGCGGTAGCCGCACGGGTAGTGCGTGCCGATGATGCCGACCGAGGCGGCGAACGACGGGTTGGCGTCGATGTCGTTGGCGATGCTCCAGTCCGAGTCGGCGCCGACGATCGTGATGTTGCCGTAGCCGGCGGTGTTCAGGGCGGAGCGCAGCTGCTCGTACCAGGTGATGTTGTAGCCGCGCTCGTTCCAGCCGCCGAGATAGTCGATGGCCAATCCGGCCTGCTTGCCGCAACCGAGCCAGGAAATGAGGTAGTTGACCATGTCCGTGGACCAGAAGTTGCCGTTCCCGATCCAGCCCGGGGCACCCCAGGCCAGGCCGTACAGCTTGATCTTCGGGTTGCGCGCCTTGGCCTGCTCCGCGAGCCAGAACTCGTAGCCGACGTTGCAGTTGACCGTGCCGCGCGTGTGCTCGATGCTCGGCTCGGCACCGGAGGTGGAGTTGGTGTCACCGCCGATTTCGATCTTGAGGATCTGGTTTGCGGCGCCGTAGCCCGGCTTGAACAGGTAGTCGAGGATCTGGCTGCGCTCCGGCTCGGGATAGTCGATCAGCAGCCTGCTGTTGCCGCCGCCACCGCTGATGGAGCCCACGCCGTCGAAAGAGCGTCCGCCGGACGCTCCGTTGATCGTGATGGCCGTCGCGGCATGGGCGGGTGCGGCGGTGGCCACCAGGGCACCAGCGGCGAGGGCGGCGCCCGCGAGCACGGCCGTCGCCCCGTGCAGGCGCCGCAGAAGTCTGCTGAGCATGGACACGATGTCTTGCCTTCCTTCCGGGGGCAGGCGCATCCCGTGGTCGGCGTGGTGGCCCCGACCACGGGACACTGGTGCTGCGGGGCCGCAGCGCGGTTGGGCATCGGCTGCGGTGGTGCGTTGAGGCGCTCTTTACGGCAGGCCGCGACGGATCCACGGCAGCAGGTACGACGTCGTGGCCGGCCGACGCTCGGACACGTCGAGCAGCGGCTCGCGGACGCAACTCGTTGGCCGACCTGCCCGTAATGTGTCTGACTCTTGGGCAGCACGAGCCGACCTCGAGCACCGCTCGCCGCGAGGGCGGCCGACCTGGACGCACCCACGCAGCCGGATGGGCTCCGCGATGTCGTCACCGTGACCGGGCCGGCACCTGTCGGCACGAAGTGCGCTGGAAAACAGGAAACTTCGGGCTGGGAGGTGTGTCAAGATGTTCGGCCGAGTGAATCGGCATGTTCGGATCAGTCCGGATCGGCGAACGCTCGCCGCACGGAGCGGAGCACAGAAGACGCTCGCCGGGCCCGTCTCACCGTGAAGCCATGAGTCCGACTCATTGAAAGTTTCACCGGGCAAGCCGTCCCTGCCGAGTTGACCGTAACACGTCATTGACCGAGCCGACTCCGAGCCGTAGCATCCGCTGACGTTTCCAAGTGCGGAACCGGTTCGACTGGCGAGCACACAGGTCACAGCCAGCCATAGGCGCAGCAAGGGTCCGGTAGCCCTGAGTCGACGGCTGGACCCGGCCCGGCGCGGACGTACCTCTTCCACCCACCCACCAACCGCCTGCGGGCGCTCAACCGCCACTCTCAGTAACCATTCAGGGCTTTGAATGAGTCTGAAACTCTGGCACACCGATCGCGGGCCGCCGGGACGGGCGGCCGCGGGTTCGCCCCCGAACGGCTCCGCCGCGCCCGTCGCATGCTCAGGCACGCGGCGCTCGTTCAAAGGCGGGCCGGTCCAGCTCTCTTGACTCCAAACCGGCCTGGAAGAAGGCAAGTTGAGCAGGAGCCCGCGCCAGCCCCGAACCACGCGAACAAACCCTCTGATGAAGACGGAGGTCTTCGTGTCCCTGAGACCAACCTTCCGGCGGTTCACCCGGCTGCTGGCCGCCTTGCTGATGGCGGCCGCGGTCGCGATGCCCGTCACCGCCACCACGACCGCGAACGCGGCTGCGGCCCAAGGCCCTTGTGACATCTACGCCGCGGGCGGCACACCGTGCGAGACGGCGCACAGCACGACCAGGGCGCTGTTCGCGTCCTACAACGGCCCGCTCTACCAGGTGCAGCGGTCGTCGGACGGCGCGTACCAGAACATCGGGCTGCTCGCCCCCGGAGGAGTGGCCAACGCGGCGCAACAGGACGCGTTCTGCGCCGGCACCAGCTGCACCATCACCAAGATCTACGACCAGACCGCGAACCACAACGACCTGCCGATCTCCTGGGGCGGGTACTGGCACGGCCCGGGCCCCAACGGCGCCGACATCGGCGCCAACGCGACCGCGCTCCCGCTGACCATCGGCGGCCACAAGGCCTACGGCGTCAAGGGCACGCAGGGGGTGGGCTACCGCGTCGACAACGCCAAGGGCGTGCCGACCGGCTCCCAGCCCGAAGGCGTCTACATGGTCACCTCGTCCACATACGTCGACCAGTGGTGCTGCTTCGACTACGGCAGCGGCGAGAACTCGCACACCGACACCGGCAACGCCACCATGAACGCGATCGAGTGGGGCACCGCCTGCTGGTTCGGCGGCTGCACGGGCTCCGGCCCATGGGTGGAAGCCGACCTCGAGAACGGCATGTACAGCTCGAACACCGGTCCCAACCAGGCGAACTACACCGGCGTGAACTTCCCCTTCGTCACGGCGATGGAGAAGAACAACGGCACCACCAACTTCACCCTGAAATACGCCAACGCGAACAGCGGCGGGCTGACGACCGGATGGTCCGGACCGTTGCCCAACGGCTACTCACCCATGAAGACCGACTCCTCGATCCTGTTGGGCACCGGCGGCGACAACAGCAACAGCGGCGTCGGCGAGTTCTTCGAGGGCGCGGTGACCGCCGGCTTCCCATCGGACGCCACCGAGAACGCCGTCCAGGCCAACCTGACCGCAGCGGGCTACTCCTTCGACGGCGGCACCGGTGGCAGCAGTTCGACCGGTCCGCTGCACGCGGTGGGCGCGGGCAAGTGCCTGGACGACCCGAACGGGAGCACGACCGGCGGGACCCAGCAGCAGATCTACGACTGCAACGGCCAACCCAACCAGACCTGGACCAGGACCTCCGCCGGTCAGCTCACTCTTTCGCTGGGCGGTCAGACCCTCTGCCTGGACGCCAACGGCCAGGGCACCACCCCGGGCACCAAGGCGATCATCTGGCCCTGCAACGGCCAGGCCAACCAGCAGTGGACCTTCAACTCCAACGGGACCATCACCAGCGCGCCGTCGGGCCTCTGCCTGGACGTGACCGGAGCCTCCACCGCGAACGGCGCCCCCGCCGAACTCTGGACCTGCAACGGTGGCAGCAACCAGCAATGGCGCCTCGGATAGGCGAGGACTGGAACCTCTCCCGCCACATGCAGCGGGAGCATGAGCGTCCAGACGGCGATACGCCGG